>JAQWSU010000051.1 GCA_029243025.1 Pirellulaceae bacterium
AGGTAAGCCCAGTGAAGGTAAGCCCAGTGAAGGTAAGCCCAGTGAAGGTAAGCCCAGTGAAGGTAAGCCCAGTGAAGGTAAGCCCAGTGAAGGTAAGCCCAGTGAAGGTAAGCCCAGTGAAGAGTCCGCCGATTCTTCCGAGAGCAATCCAGCGGAATCGGATGCCAGTGGCCGAAGTGATTCTCAGGATGGGGCGTCTTCGGCGGAAGCGACTGGAACGAATGAGGGCTCGAATCCGCAGGCAGAGAGTTCTCAGGACAATCCTCAATCGCGAACCGGCGGACGGCCGGGTGACGGAACAGGGACCGCGGATGGCACGGTTGAGGGCGAACCTGGCGAAGACGAGGCAAATCTGGATTACTCACGAAAAGCAACCGATCTGGCTTTGGATCATCTCAAGGATCAGCTGGATAACCGCGATTTACTGGATGAACTTGGCTGGACTTCCGATGATGCACGTCGCTTTCTTGACCGCTGGCAACAAATGAAGCGAGACGCGCGGCAGCAAGGGGCTCGAGGCCAGCAGGCCCAGCAAGCGTTGGAGGATCAGCTACGTGGCCTCGGACTGCGTCCTCAAGCGGCTCAGACGCGGTCGATCCGACGAAGCCAGGGTACGACTCAGTTGAGAGACGACGGAGCCCGTTCGGCACCCCCCTCGCAATATCGAGATCACTACCGAGCTTTCCTGCGGGGAATGAATCGGGATCGTAAGTCGGACTCGGAGCGTTAGTGGTCGGTATCTGACTTCGGTTCTAGCTGCCCGCTTGGTGATCTCTCGCCGGAAGGCTTACAATACGCGAATGTCTAGTCTACCTCGATATCTTGTGGCTTTTCACCCGAAGAGTGTGCCCCATTACTTTACCGATGTGTTGATCATTGGTGGAGGGTTGGCTGGCTTGCGGGCTTCGATCGAAATCCCATCAGATCAGTCGGTTGTGGTCGCGACCAAAGATAATCTGCATGAATCGAGTAGTAATTACGCCCAAGGCGGTATTGCCGGCGTTTGGGATCCCGATGATCGATTTGAGGATCACATTGCCGACACCCTCGATGCGGGAGGCAATCTTTGCAATCGACAAATCGTGGAAATGGTAATTCGTGAAGCGCCCGACCGAATTCAGGAACTCATTGATTGGGGTACCCAATTTGATCAGGATGCGGGTGAGTTGCTTTTGGGCCGAGAAGGTGGGCACAGTCGGCATCGGATCTTGCACGCTCTTGGCGATTCCACGGGAAAGGAAATTATGCGGGCCGTTGTGCATTGGACCCAGCGATTTCCGAATGTTCAGCTATGGAAAAACGCCTTTACCATCGATCTGCTTGTCGAGGAGGGCCGTTGTCGAGGTGCACTGATTTGGAATCCTCACCACGGAAAAATGATGGTTTGGGCGAAACAGACAATCCTGTGTACCGGTGGAGCGGGGCAGGTTTATCGAGAGTCGACCAACCCGGTCGTGGCCACTGGCGACGGAATTGCTGTCGCCTATCGCGCAGGGGCTGAAATTCGCGACATGGAATTCATGCAATTTCATCCAACGGTGCTTTACATCGCGGGCAGCAGTCGCAGTCTGATTACTGAGGCGATGCGTGGCGAGGGTGCTCACTTGGTTGATGCTACCGGTGATCGATTTATGGCGAATTATGACGCCAGGGGCGAGTTGGCTCCTCGCGATGTGGTATCGCAAGCTATTGTGTCGCAAATGGATAAGACGAAGCACCCGTGTGTCTACCTGGATGTGAGTCACCTGGAATCGGAACGAATTCGCGAGCGTTTTCCTGGCATTACGAAAAGCTGCACGAAGTTTGGTATCGACATCACGAAGGATCGCATTCCCGTGCGACCTGGAGCCCATTACATGATTGGTGGGGTCTCGGTTGACGGGTCGGGGCAGACGAGCGTCCCGGGGTTATGGGCCGCGGGTGAAGTCACATCGAGCGGACTGCATGGTGCCAATCGTCTCGCGTCCAATAGTTTACTTGAGGGGTTGGTTTATGGGGCCCATGCCGGACGGGGTGCCTCGTTGGCAGCCCGGGAGGTCGTTGACGACTTCCAAGCTCCACCCCTTTCCTCTCCCGCTGTCGTTCCTGCGGGGGAATCTTTGGATTTGGGCGACATTCGCAATTCGCTCAAGAGCATGATGTGGCGGTCCGCCGGGGTTCGAAGGGACCAAGCATCACTCGCCACTGCCGGCTCGATGATCGAAAATTGGTGCCAATATGTGCTTTCTCAGCAGTTTTTTGATCCGACTGGCTGGGAATTACAAAATATGTTGGAGGTGTCTCGGTTGATGATTCGGGCGGCTGCAAAGCGGGAAGAGTCTCGTGGTGTGCATCTTCGCACCGATTTTCCGAACGTTGACGATGATCGGTGGCGGCGACATTTGATTTGGCAACGCACCGATTGCGAGTCGAAGCCGGCTTGACGGCGACAAATGGTTAGGTATTTTTCCTTCATCGAACTTGTGCCACCGGTATCGCGTAACTTAGATTACGGCTTCGAAAGCGAAGGCACAGCGGCAGGCACCATTCGCATTTGCGATTCTGAGGTCAGTTTAGCCGGTGGGGTTGAAGCTTTTTTTTGCGGAACTTCATTCGGTCCCACCAGACTGACATTCACGGTGACGTGTTTGCCGCCAAAAACTCAGAGACGGGTCGGTCTCTGAGAAATCCATCACCTTGATCGAATTCTACCGACAATTGGGGTTATCGATGAGTGACAACAGCAACTCAGTTCCGATGATTGAGGCCCAAGGGCTCTCCAAGTTCTACGGCGATTTTGCCGCCTGTCGGGACGTAAGTTTTGAAGTGAAACAAGGAGAAATTGTTGCTTTTCTCGGGCCAAACGGCGCTGGGAAGAGCACCGCGATGAAGCTGCTGACGGGATATTTATCACCTTCGGCGGGCATTGCACGAATTGCCGGTCACGACATGGCAAATGATCGACTCGCCGGTTCGACCCGTTTAGGCTACCTGCCTGAAAATGGGCCACTGTATCCTGATATGACGCCTGCCGGCTTATTAGATTTTTTCGCCGATGCGCGGGGGCTCAGCCAGTCTGAGAAACGATCTCGGACTGAAGCGGTAGCTGATATTTGCGCTCTCTCGACCGTGTTTCACAAACCGATCAGTAAGTTATCGAAGGGCTATCGACAACGTGTTGGAATGGCTCAAGCTTTGTTGCACGAGCCAGAAGTCCTGATTATGGACGAACCGACTGCTGGGCTTGACCCCAACCAAATTCATGAAGTGCGTCGTACGATGCAGCGTTTGGGAGCCGCTCGGACCATCTTGCTCTCTACCCATATCCTCCAAGAAGTTGAGGCGATGGCCAGTCGCGTGATTGTGATCAATGAAGGTCGCATCGTGGCTGACGGGCCGATCAGCCAGTTTACGGAGGGTGGCAAGAGTTTGGGTGACGAGTTCCAGCGACTTACGGCGGGAACTGCGACCTAGCAACCTTACGTTTCCTCACTAGATCAGTTGGTTCATTCGTGAATCATAAAAACGCAGAAGAATAGACAAAGAGTAACGAGTCATGGGCATTACGCTTCCGATTTTATTGCTTTTGGTAATTGACCTGGTTTTTGTTCTGATCGGGTTCGGCTTATTAAAGTTGTTGTCGAAATACAAGCATGCGGCCCACGCCGTCATGAAACGTAATTTCGTCGGCTATTTCAGTAATCCAACGGGCTATTTGTTCATTCTGTTGTTTGTCGGATTGTGCTCGGCAAGTGCGTTTTATCCGCACGACTTTTTTAACGACAATCTGGCCACGCTACATCAATTGAATCTTTGGTTCCCCTGGATCATGCTTGTTTACATACCCACCATCACGATGGGAATCTGGTCGGAAGAACGTCGGCAAGGCACAGATGAACTTCTGTTGACGGTGCCAGCGGATGATTGGGATATCGTTCTCGGCAAATACTTGTCGGCAGCGGCAATCTTTACCGTTTCGCTGCTGTTTTCTCAGGTTGCCAATTTCATGGTGATGGCCAGCTTATCGCTTGGTGAGCTTGACCTGGGTCTATTTGTGACCACCTATTTGGGTTACTGGTTGATTGGCCTCGCGATGATTTCGATCGGGATGGTCGGGTCGTTCCTCACCAAGAATCAGACGATCGGTTTCATCCTTGGTGCTGTGTTCAACTTGCCGCTGGTCATTTCAGCTCACGCTGATGCAATTTTTTCCAGCGATTTCGCTCAACAGATTTCGCGTTTGAGTTACGCGGATCAATTCTTCGATTTTGGACGCGGCGTGGTCAGCCTACGAGCAATTGTTTTCTTTATTCTGGTCATCTCAATCGGCCTATATCTGAGCGTCGTGCTTGTCGGTCGAAGACATTGGCTGGGTGGCAAAGATGGCGATTCGATGTTGGGACATTACGTGGTGCGTGTTGTCGCTTTAATGATTTTCGCCTTCAGTCTGACTTTCTTCTTCTTCAACAACGATCGTGTACGGTTCGATGGATCGAGCCAGCAAGTCAGCTCGCTCTCATCCGACACCAAAACGCTGCTTGGCAGTCTGAATGAGAGTGGTGATCAGACGATTTTGATAGAGGCATTCATCAGTAAAAAGATTCCGGAAGACTACGCCAAAACAAAACTCGATTTGATTTCGAAGCTTAACGAGTTCAAGGCGCGAGCTGGCAACGGAGTTGTCGTGAAAATTTATGACAATTTGGAGCCCTCCAGTGATGAAGCGATTCGTGCAGAAGAACAATATGGAATTTTGCCAGCTACGGTCTTGATTCGCGAACGAGGTGCGATGCGTCAAGAGGATATTTATTTGGGGGCGGCTTTTTCACGCGGTTTGGAGAAGGTGGTTGTGCCTTTCTTTGATCAAGGTATTCCCGTCGAATATGAATTGATTCGTTCGATGGCGATTGTTGCCGATCCGGTTCGCAAGAAACTGGGAGTCGTCACCACAGGGGCACAACTGTTCGGAGGGTTTGACATGCAAAGCATGCGGCAGAATCCCAAACAGTTGATCATTGAAGAATTAGAGAAACAGTACGAAGTTGTGCAGATTGACCCCACAAATCCAATTCAAGAGAAGTTGGATGTGATGTTAGCCGTGCAACCGTCCTCGTTGAATCCGCAGCAGATGGACAATTTTGTGGCGGCGGTGGGCAGTGGAATCCCCACCGCGATTTTCGAAGATCCCATGCCGGTGATGATGTCGGCCGTCGGAACAAGCCAACCCAATCCACCCCGCGGTGGGATGATGGGAATGGGCGGGCAACCAGGTGCGCCCAAAGGAGAAATGAGCAAGTTATGGGATCTGCTGGGTATCGGAATCACCGGTAAGCCTGGTCCAGGTGGACAGTTACAAGCCGAAGTCGTTTGGCAAAAATATAATCCTTACAAGAAAACTCGGGGCATGCGGCAAATTACTGATGAATGGGTATTCGCAGCGAGTGACGCCCCCGGCGCTGAGGAGCCGCTCAACACCGAGAGTCCGGTAACTTCCGAACTGGAGCAAATCTTGATGCTTTATCCCGGAGGTATTCGGGAAACGTCGGTGGACGAGATCGAGTTTACACCGCTCGTTAAAACCGGTACCGATGTTGGTTCGATCGGTTTTCAGCAATATTCGATGATTCGTGATCCGCGACAACTGGAGTTCTTACGTTCCAGCAACCGTACGGATCAGCCCTTTGTGCTGGCAGCACAGATTCGCTCGAAGAATTTGAGCGAAGCATCAGACTCTGCGGACCAATCCGAGCAGGGTGAAACGGAAAAACCAGCGACGGTCAACGTGATTTATGTCAGTGACATTGACCTGATGCATTCTGAGTTCCTCCGAGTCCGAGCGCAGCCCAACATGGGTGACATCAGTTGGCAATTTGATAACGTGATCTTCGTCTTGAATATTGTTGATGCCTTAGCGAGTGATGAGCGTTTCATTGACATTCGTAAACGCCAGACGCGACACAGTACGCTGAAACTTGTCGAGCAAAAAACAGCTGAACGTCGACGAGAGGCGGACGATGAGATCGACAAATTCAGTGATGAATTTGAAGTGGCTGAGGAAAATGCTCGCGCCAACCAGGAACAGGCGTTGCGAGATTTGCAGTCAAAAGTTGCTGAACTGCAAAAGAAAGCTCAAACGGCCGGTGGCGAAGTGAACAGTCGTGAAATGCAGCGGGCATTGCAGGCGGCAGTTCAACGCGTTGCCATGACCGAGTCGGTCGAGCAGCGTCGATTGGAAACTCTTGTCGAACAGTTAACTCGCGATCGTGATAAAAAGTTGAGGACGATTGAGCGATCTATGGATATGGAGATACAACAGGTGCAGAATCGTTACAAGGCGATGGCGCTACTGTTGCCCATGTTGCCTCCACTGATTATCGGTCTAGTCGTTTACATGAGACGTCGGCGGCTGGAACGTGAAGGAATTACGTCGGAACGTCGGAAATAAGGTGGCTCATTCGACGTCTCTTGTAGAGAGAATACAAAAGATAAACGCCTTTGCGTTGAAATAAATAAGAGGAGTTTTCATCATGTCTCAAATGACTAAGACCTTGGTGTTCGCTGGACTGGCAATCGTTGCTGCCGGGTTGGCCTTTGCGACGCGCACTGGACCGGTTGGTATCGATCAGCCCGAGCAAATTGGGAAACCACTTTTCGACGACTTCGAAGACCCGTTGGCTGCAAACAGCATGAAGATCGTGCGCTTTGATGAAGATCTTTCCAAACTGAGCGAAATCGAAATCAAAGAAATTGATGGCATTTGGACGCTGCCCTCACACGCTGGATATCCGGCCGATGCCGAAAATAAGATTCGCGACGCAGCGACCCCCTTTGTCGATATGAAAATTATCGACGTTGTCACCGACAAAGATGGCGAGCACGCTACCTATGGTGTGCTGGAACCGGGTGCTGACAAATTGGCGGTCGGTGATCAAGGAGTGGGAACCCTGGTGAATATCAAAGACGAGTCCGGGAAAAACCTCGTTGATTTGGTGATCGGTAAAGAGTATCAGGAAGGCCAACATTACGTTCGGCCCGTGAAGCATTCGCGGGTCTATCTCGCCGCTGTTGATCCCTCGACATTACCGGTTCGGTTCGACGATTGGATCGAGAAAGATCTGCTGAATGTGAGTGCCTTTGATATCTCAGGCATGACCTTGAAAGATTACTCCTTTGACGTTGCACAAACCCTGAGAGGGCCAATCACGCAATTCGATCGAAGGTTTGAGATGCAAGTCTCTGACGAAAATGGTCAGTGGAAGCTCGATAGTCTACTCGAAGCGCGAAATGATAACTTGGTGCCAGTCGAACTGACCGAAGGACAGCAACTCAATCAAGAACGTCTCAACGCCATGAAGGATGCTCTCGATAATCTAGAAATTGTCGATGTGGCACGTAAGCCAGCTGGGTTAGGGGAAGATCTGAAAGCCGATAAGGGCTTCTTCAACAATCAGTCCGGTGTTGATTCACTCATTGAAAAAGGCGTTTACCCGGTGCAATTGGATGGTAGCGTCGAATTGTTGTCGACCGACGGTGAAGTTCTTGTCGATACGAAAGAAGGCGTCCAGTATGTTCTGCGTTTCGGCGGAGCGGCGGGAGTCGACACCGAATCAAATGATGCCGGATTAAATCGCTATTTGCTTGTGTCCGCGCGGGTTAACGAAAACCATTTTCCGGAACCCGATTTGGAAACTCTGCCGTCCGAGGTGCCAGCGCTGCCTGAAACACAGAGTGCGATTGAAGGTTCCGATGAAGTTGAGGTTGAATTGGAGATCGATGAGACCGAGGGGGATACGCCTCCGGAAACGCCCGAGGAGAACACGGTTCTCGACGATGAAGTTGAGGCGGTAACTACGAATCCCGAAGGCGAACTTGAAGCGGCTGATGACTCCGCAGTCGAATCAGAGGCGACCAACGACGAGGCGACCAACGACGAGGCGGGAGACACCTGTCAGGAGGAGCCCGATGAATCCGCTGACGCCACTTCAGAGGCAACAGCAGAAGGGGAGGAGGGTACTGCAGAAGAGCAGCTACAGGCCGAGCAGGAACGCATCGAAAAAGCGAATCAACGGATGATTGACGAGCGAAATGACCGCATCAAGGCGGCAGAGGGAAAAGTCCGTGAGCTGAATTATCGTTTTGCCGATTGGTATTACGTGATCTCTGAAGACGTTTATAAGAAGATCCATCTCAGCTTGTCGGAGATCGTTCAAGAATCTGATGCCGCAAATCAAGCTGGTGGTCCAGGCGCTGGTGGCATCGATGCGTTGCGGAGTCTACAGGGAGGCGGTTTGCAACTTCCACCTGGCTTGCAGCCTCCCGGTAACTAGATTGGTTTTCGTCTGGGATTCAACGTGTACCCAGCCTACGTCGGTTGAGTTCCGCTGCCCAACTCGCGGAGGAACTCGAGCGTAAAGATGCCCGTGTCGTGACCGTCGCTAAAGGCGATGGCATACGCATAGTTTCCGACGGGACGCATGCCTTGAATTCGTAAGGGCTGCGCCTCCTCGACGGTCAGCACCGGAAGCAATTCTGCCGGTGTGTCGATAGCTCGCTTTTCGCGACAAGACGCACAGGGGCACGCATCGCGGAGGCTTCGTACGCTAAAGATATGTTCGCAACCATCACTCCAGCTGATTTTGAGCGATTCTTGGTCAATAAGTGTTAGATCGGTTGGGTGGTAATTCATTTTCTTTGATCGAGGAAACGTTTGCCTTTCTGTTCAAAACGTGGCAGGCTGCCACAGGGTACGCAACGAACTTCTACCTTTAGCCCCAGCCTCGTATTGAGTAACTGAGCAATTCGCGTGGGCTCCTGCAGCCGATCTTCCACTTCGACCGACAAGGCATCTAGCTCGCCTTTCTTTTTTGCTGTGATCCGATATTCCGCCACTTCTGGAATCGATCGGAGTATCTGCTCGATGGCACTCGGATAGATGTTGACTCCTCGCACGATCAGCATTTGGTCCACCCGTCCCAAAACTCCACCGGCCAGACGTACAAAGTGATTCGGCGCACTTACATCTCGGTCTGGCTTGACAAGATCGCCCGTGCGATAGCGGATCAGGGGTGCGCCTTTTCGCCCCAACGTGGTCAGCACGAGTTCGGCTAATTCCCCGTCCTCAACCGGTTGTTGGCTATCGACCGAAACAAATTCTGGAATGAATTCACTTTCGATGATTCGCAACCCTTGCCCAGCATCATCATATCCCCAAGGGCCGATTTCCGTAGCGCCGGCATGGTCGACAAGCGTTGCCTGCCAGGCCGTCTCAATTCGTTCACGGATGGATGGGATCGACCCACCGGGTTCACCGGCGACGATAATCTTCCGAATCTTCGACTTGTCGATTTCGATTTGGTGCTCTGTTGCCACGCTGGCGAGGTGCAAAGCGTAGCTGGGAGTGCAGCAGAGTACGGTAGCATTGTGTTCGATAATCAATTTCAAACGGGCCAAACTACTCATTCCGCCGCACGGCAGCACCATCGTATTTCGGTGGATGAGCGCTTCATGGGCGCTCTGGAAGCCGATAAAAGGACCATAGGAAAAGGTCAAGGCCGCACGGTCCTGTTCTGTTACTTCAGCGGCATCTAAGACGTACTGCCAGGTTTCAAGCCACCATCGCCAATCCTCTTGAGTATCCAAGACGACGAGTGGATGGCCCAGAGTGCCGGAGGTACGGTGAAAGCGGACGTACTGCGAAATATCGAAGGTGCGGTTCAACGCGTAGGTTGGATTGGACTCGGGATCGAACAATTCTTGTTTGTTGGTAAAGGGGAAATCTTGCAGATTGGCCAGTGAATTCAGCGGCTGATCTAGTTTCCCCAGCTTTTCTGCGTAGAATCGGTTCGCAGGAAGTATGTCTGCGAGCAAGTGATTCAAACGTATGAGCTGATGAGCGGCGAGCGCTTTGCGATCTAGCTGTTCGTATCTGCGGCGAGATTCAAAAATTGTTCGATCCATAACAGCATGATAAGAGTTTGTGTCCCGGCGAGAAAGGACGATCCCTTGGTCGTCGCGGACCTTAAAATAAAGCGATAGATTGATTATGTCCAAGAGCCCAGGACGAGGTTCGCTCCTCGTTGTTTTTCTCACTGTTTTCATCGATTTACTTGGATTTGGCATCGTCCTGCCGCTGTTGCCAATTTACGCCGAAGAATTCACGCTGGACGAAAGTGGATTGCAGCTGGGTATGTTGATGGCCAGCTTTTCAATCATGCAATTCTTTTTCGCACCGGTTTGGGGTCGGATTTCCGACCAGATCGGCCGTCGTCCGGTGATCATGATTGGATTGGTCGGTTCGGCTGTTTTTTACGCGTTGTTCGGATACGCGACGATCCAACGGAGTCTGTTTTTGATGTTTGTTTCGCGAATTGGCGCCGGTTTGGCCGGAGCCACTATTTCGACAGCTCAAGCTTATATTGCCGACACGACTAGCTTGGAGCAACGTCCGAAAGGTATGGCGCTGATCGGCATGGCCTTCGGACTTGGATTTACCTTTGGTCCTTTATTGGGCTATCTGGCGATTCCAAGTGGAACGGGGGATCCCGGCCCCTGGCCTGGATTTGCCGCCGCCGCTCTTTCGCTGCTCGCCTTTTTCCTGGCGGTTTTTTGGCTGCCAGAATCATTGCATGACGATTCCGAATCGGCTTCTCACGGCCTGAATTTCTCCCAGCTTCGGGAGGCTCTTCGCGTGCCATCGATAGCCGCCATCTTGCTTGCGATTTTTGTTTGCGTTTTTTCCTTTGCTAATTTTGAAACAACCTTGGCGTTAATGATCAAAGGTCGTGATTCGGTCTTTCGTTTTTCGTTTCAACAGGTTTGCCTCACCTTTGCCTACATTGGTTTTGTGCTTGCGGTCGTACAAGGTGGCGTTGTTCGTCGCCTGGCTGGACGGATATCGGAAGGAGCCCTGGCGGGTGCAGGGGCGATCGCGGAGTTGTTAGGTTTCTTCTGCTTGGTCGTAGCTCTGCAGTATCGGGCGGAGTGGATGCTCTACCTGGGGCTAACCATTGTCGTACTCGGCTTTGCCTTTATCACACCGTCCCTCAATTCCCTCTTGTCACGACGCAGCGATCCGAATCGACAGGGCGGCATTCTTGGAATTGGTCAGAGCGTCAGTTCACTGGGGCGGATCGCCGGGGCTGGGTTGGGGATTCCGCTGCTGAAAATGCATCCTCAGCTGCCTGCCGGAGTTGCCATGTTATTGATGGCGTTTGGCTTTGTGATGATTGTGTGGGGAGCTCGATCTGGCAAAGACTTCGGCAAAGCCGTTGCTTGACCGATCATGGGGTAATGACTTTGTGAGTTTGCCCGCTGAAAGCTTGGGGGGTTACGAAGAAGTTTCCTGGGTGCCGAAACCTCCGCCACCCGGGGTTTCAATAATCAGCCGGTCGCCTGCTTTGACGGAGAATTGGGCGCGCCAGGGAAGCTCCTTCATCTGTTGACCGGACCGAATGATGCGATTGCGGCCAACTTGGCCAGCATCACCTCCGTCGCAACCATAAGGCGCATAAGGGCCGCGGCGTTGGGAGAGAATCGAGACCTGCAGCTTTTGGAGAAATTCGAGTTCGCGCGTTACACCGTCGCCGCCTGAGTGCTTTCCGGCACCGCCCGATGATTTGCGAATTTCAAATCGAACGACTCGAATTGGATAGTTACGTTCGATGACTTCCGGATCGGTGAGTCGCGTGTTCGTCATATGGGTATGAACCGCATCGGCCCCGTCGGACGTAGGCGTCGCACCGGCTCCCCCGCAAATCGTTTCGTAATATCCAAAGCTTTCGTTTCCGAACAGTAAGTTGTTCATCGTGCCTTGGCTGGCGGCAGCCAAACCGAAGGCACCCAATATCACATCGACAACTCGTTGAGAGGTTTCTACATTTCCTCCCGCGACAGCCGGAGAGTCCTCCGCGGTAGCTCCGACTAGCGGATTGAGGATGCCGGGTTCTACAATCAATTCAATGGGGTTCAAAACGCCTTGGTTCAGTGGAATGTCCTCATTGATCAAGCAGCGTAAACAATACATGGTTGCTGCGGAAACGATGGCGAGGTTCGCATTGAGATTGTCGCGGGTGGATGGAGCCGAGCCACGAAAGTCGATACAAGCCTGGTCGTTGTCGACGGTGATTTTTGCATGGATCAGAGCTCCATTATCCAGATGATCTTCGAATTTATACTCGCCGTCTGGAATCGTTTTGAGAGCATGCCGTAATTTGGTTTCTGCAGCGACTTGAATATGATTCATGTAGGCATTTACCACGGGCCAAGAGAAACGGTCGACCAGTTGCTGCAAGTCACGTACGCCTTGCTGGTTGGCGGCAATTTGGGCCCGAATATCGGCTAAATTGGTTTCGAGATCGCGTGTTGGATAGGTTGCGCCAGTAAGTTGTTCGGACAGCTCTTCGAGCCGCGACTGGCCAGCATCGATCAATTTGAAGCTGCGAATGCACACTCCTTCTTCCGCGAGTGAATGTGAGAACGGTGGCATCGATCCGGGCGTAATCCCACCGATCTCTGCGTGATGGGCGCGGCTGGCGACCAGAAATCGCAGCTGACCATCGGTCGGATCATGCACGGGAGTGACAACGGTCACATCGGGTAAGTGTGAGCCCCCGCGATAGGGGTCATTTGTGACGATCACATCGCCGGAAGCCAAATCGGCGTGATCTTCCAAAACGCACTTCACCGTTTCACTCATCGCCCCCAGATGCACCGGAATGTGGGGGGCGTTGACGACTAAGTCTCCGCGATCGGTGAAAATGGCACAGCTAAAATCCAGCCGTTCCTTCACGTTGACACTGCTGGATGTGTTACGGAGCGTGATGCCCATTTGCTCAGCGATCCCAGCGAAGTGACGATTGAAGATCTCTAGCAGGATGGGATCACAATCAGTCGAGTAGGAATCCGTTTCCGTTTGGGTTTGCTGGCGGATGAGTAATTCTCGCTGACTTAATACTTCTGCTTGCCAGCCGGGGTCGATGATCGTAGTTGACATTGTTTCGTGAATGACGGCAGGGCCTGTAATTTGGGCGCCCGCTTGCAGTGCTGTGCGATGGTAACAGGCGGCCGATACCAATTGACCGTGGAAGTACATTTGGCGAACTTCGGATGATCGAGTATGGGCAGGCGCGACGGAATGCGATTTGGGAAGTTTTGCCCGAATTCGACCCGTTGATTCGATTCTCGCAGCCACAATTTCGAGATTGCGTTCAGGTTGGGCGTATCCGTACCGTTTTTGATGCAGCGTGGTAAACGCTTCGAGATAGTCACCGTTAAGCGGGCGCGGAATCGTTAACGTTGAGTCGGTCCCCTCGTAACGCAAGTCCAGCGATTGAACCGTTTCAATGTTTTTTTCTGAAACACCTTGCTGCAACAACGACTGCTCGGTCTGTTGGGTCAATTCGGTCCAGGTATCGTTCAGCAGCTGACCGTTCAGCTGTTCGATGTCCAAGTAGACTCCCTTGGCCGCGTGCCGTGTGAGATCGGCGTGGCCGATTCCCAATGCACTAAGTATTCCTGCGTCAGGATGATTGATGATTTCTCGCATCCCTAGCTCTTCCGCCACCGCACAGGCATGTTGAGGTGCGGCGCCACCGAATGAGACCAACACATATTCGCGCGGATCGTATCCTTGGGCGATCGAGATCGATCGAATCGCCTGAGCCATATTGGCGTTGGCGATCCGTAGGAATCCGTCGGCCAATTCGGTCGTGGTCATCGCTTGTCCCAGTTCATCGCGGATCGTTTTCGCCAGTTCTTGCAGCCGTCTTTCAACGGCTTGAGCATCCAACGCGAAGGGAAACTGATTGGGTTGAACCTTGCCAAGATGAAGATTGACATCGGTGATCGTAAGTGGTCCGCCGCGGCCATAGCAGGCGGGCCCCGGTTCGGCTCCAGCGCTATCCGGACCGACCGCTAACTTGACTCCATCGAAATGACAAATCGAACCACCGCCTGCCGCAACGGTTTCGATGGCGAGCATCGGGGAAACAATGCGTACACCTGCTTTTTCGGTTTCATATTCGTGTTGGAATGAACCCTCGTAGCGAGCGACGTCAGTGCTGGTTCCGCCCATGTCAAAGCCGATTGCACGCGGAAATCCTGCCGCCTCTGCCACTCTCGCAAAGCCCACGACGCCGCCCGCCGGTCCGGATAGAATACTGTCTTTTCCTTCGAACTGATCGCCACGGACGAGCCCTCCGTTCGAGGTCATCATTTGCAAGGCAGTGCTCGTGTCGTCCAGATGTTTCGCAATCCCTTGAACGTAGTCTTTCAAGACTGTATTCAAGTAAGCGTTGACCACTGTTGTATCACCGCGCGAGACAAGTTTGATGAGAGGGGCCAGTTGGCTGGAGACGCTGATTTCCGAAAAGCCGAGTTTCCGAGCGATTACGGCGATTTGTTGCTCGTGGGTTGCATTGCTGTAGGCATTGAGTAGGCAGATCGCCACCGCGACTGTCCCGCGGTCTCGAAGCCGTTTGAGTTGTTGGCGAATTAGATCAGGTTGGACAGCGAGTAAAACTTCGCCCGTGCTGCTGAGACGCTCATGAACCTCCAGCACCTCTTCGTAAAGTGGAGCTGGTTTTTGAATCTCTAAATCGAATAGATTCGGCCGCGCTTGGTAGCCAATTTTGAGGATATCAGCGAAGCCTTTTGTGGTGATCAACGCCGTTCGTCCACCGCCTCGAGTCAGAAGTGCATTCGTTCCACGTGTCGTTCCTAAGCGAACGGAAACGGCGGGTAACTCTTTGCCGAGTGGAAGCTGGAGAATGTATCGAATAGCCAGCAGGGGAGCTTCGAGATGGCTACTCAATTCGTACTGATCGCCCACTTGCGGTAACAACGGAAGTTCGCGATTCAAATTAAGTTGCTGATTCGCCGCATCGAATCCCGTAACTTGGGAACTTGCCAGAGGCCGTCCGACAGAGTCGATGAGTGTGAGAGTCCAGTCGATCCAAAACTCTGCGGGATCCTTACCACGTGTGGAGTCGATGATCTGGGTTGCCGAAGAGCCAGCCCCCACCGTGCCTTTGACAACCCCTGAACTCAGCGTTTTGTGGCGAAGGAGTGTTTTGTCAGGCGAGCGGGCAAGGCAATCGGTGAACGTACCGCCCACATCGATCCAGAATTCCCAAGCGTTGTTTGGGGGTAGCTTATTTTTCACCGATGCAAACCAGATGAGAGTTTGTACGCAGGTACATTCGATGATCGGCAACGGCTGGCGTGCTGCGGCTACTTTCGCCGAGTGGATTTCGTCCCCAAACCTTAAATTCTTCGCCCGCAGCAAGGACCACTACCACCCCATCTTCATCAATACAATAAAGGCGATCTTCAACGATCACCGGCGATCCTGAATAGTTGCCGCCGACCCGCTGTTGCCAAACTTTTTTACCTGTCATCGTTCGAACGCACGACACGACGCCCTTGTCGGACCAGAGGAATAGCAGCCCATCCTTTGCCACCGGACAGGGCACGTAGGGTGCTTGCTTCTTAATCTCGTAGGCTAAGGCTGCCTCTCGACCCGGTTGAATGGCCACCACATAGTTTCCACCGCCCCCTGAACCGGTTGTCCCGAAAATCAAACCATCCGCCACGATCGGTGAGCTCACTGTTCGCATCGAAAAGGCATCGACGGACCAATTCTCTCGACCTGTTTCTGGATCCAAACTGAACACGCCATGGGCAGTGCTGAGGCCAATCAATTCCGGCGTGCCATCGTCCGGCTGGTAGATACAGGGCGCAGAATAAGAAACGACTTCACTCATTCTCGTTGTTCGCCAACGTGTCTTTCCCGTTTCCCGGTCGACAGCCAGAATGAAACTACTGGGGATGCGCGGACCATTGCGGTCGGGTTTTCGCATTTGCACGCAGAGAATAACGAGGTCGTTGTAGACGATAGGGGATGTGCCAAATCCATGTCGACTTGCGAACGGTCCCAAGTCCAGTTCCCAAACCGGATTGCCATCATGATCAAATGCTAGGAAGTTTGTCGCAGAGGGCGTGGACCAGGCAACGTAGACGTGGTCCTGGTCGACTGCCGGAGTTGTGGAAGCGAAGCTATTCCTCGTGTGGATCGAGTGGCTCTCGGAAATAAATTCTTTTCGCCAGATCTCCTTCCCCGTTCTTGCGTCCAGACAGATGACGTATCGCGTCGCATTATCGGGGTCGGCACTCAATAAAAACAGTCGTTCGCCCCAGACGACCGGTGATGAATGGCCGATGCCGGGAAGTTGCACGCGCCAGTTGAAATCGGCCGACGTCCATTCGGCTGGAATATTGCTTGTCTGACTGATACCACTTCCGTTAGGACCCCGGAAGCGAGTCCATTCCTGGGCCTGAAGAAGGTCGGTAAACAACGGACTCGGGATTCCGTGGCTAAGGGCCAATACGAAAAAGAGGGTCGTTGTGAAAGTCGAGTGGCGTTTCATTGCAGGGGCTTCCTGAAGTAAGAGACGGCAAATCGCTCCGGAGAAGTAAACGATAATGGAAGGTTGGCCGAAAGAGAAGTACCAGGAATTCGAGGGGTAAGCTGACGTTGACAGGGAGGCTGAATCCCAAAAATAGAGCCAATTTTCTTATTCCCGATAAACGGTTGGTCGTTTCATCAATTGGCCGTTGACCGGCCTCGTGCCTCAATGACCTTGTCGGTGAATTTTTTTCAGCGCAACTTTACGGCACAAGAAAACCGTTGCGTGTGGAAACGAGAATTGCTTAACTCGCCCGCTTTCCAAGTCGGCAGAGTCGTATGGCCAGATCGCCGAAGATTGCGACAGGAAGATCGAAAAACGCCGCGGCTATCGTCATGAGATGAATGCTGTTTGGGAGTTGCCTCGGATTATTCCGAGACTCGATTCGACTAACGTGAATCACAACGGGTTTCGTCACGATTTCGTATCGATAGAGGAGAACGAACCAATCCTTCCAGAATCTTTCGGAGCCATCAATCCAGTTCGCTAGCCGGTTGTCTGATCCGTTTCGCGTTGTAAAGCCGCATGTTGAGCCGTTTGCCGGCAGTTAGGGAAGGTTAGTGGCGCGAAATCTCGGCCGAAAAGTCGCTCGAATCGACGAGTTGGGATCGTGTGGATACGGCCGTGCCCATCGGCTCGGACTTAGGCTGCCCGGTTGGCCGATTCTGCTTGATTGAGTTTGTTGTAAAGCGTCTTCAAGCTCACGCCCAATTCCTCTGCGGCCTTCGGTTTGCTGCCGTCGTTTCGTTCTACGGCGGCATAAATGGCCTGCAGTTCCATTTCTCGCAGAGTCATTGGACCACTCATCTTTAACGTTGCCGTACCCCGTTGTATTTGTCCTCCATCAAATTTTCTTGGAAGATGATCGGGGGAAAGCGGGCCGCTGTCGCAGAGAATCGTCGCGTATTCGATCACGTTGGCCAGTTCGCGCACGTTGCCCGGCCAATTGTGTCCCTTCAGCAGGTCGAGCGTTTCTTCTGAAATAGCTTCCGCATGTTTCGTCATGGGGAATCGGAGGCGATGGAGCAGATGTTCGGCCAGGTCCCGGATGTCTTCGGTACGTTCACGTAACGAAGGGATGAGAATTTCAAAGGTGTTAATGCGGAACATTAAATCTTCTCGAAATCGATTTTCCCGAACCATTTCCTCGAGCGGTTGGTGCGTCGCGCAAATGACGCGAACGTCAACCGTGAATGATTCGTTGTCTCCGACACGACGCATTTCACCGCTTTCAAGTACACGGAGCAGCTTGGATTGCATCGACAGTGGCAGTTCACCGATTTCATCGAGAAACAGTGTGCCACCGTGAGCAACTTCGAAAAGTCCAACTCGCTGTTCGTCCGCACCGGTAAAGGCACCCTTGCGATGGCCGAATAATTCGCTCTCGATTAGGCTTTCCGGAAGTGCACCACAATTGATCGCAACATATGGCATGTTCGCACGCAGACTTTGGTCGTGCACTGCACGGGCTACGAGCTCTTTGCCTGTTCCGGTTTCACCGAGTACCATTACCGTGGAATTTGTTGGTGCTACTTTCGAAATCAGTTTGCGAACACGTTGAATCCCCTGACTTTCTCCGACCAGCTTCGATTTGCCTTCAATTTGCTCGAGCTGATGTTTTAAAGCCCGATATTTGTTCGTCAGCTCACGCTTCTCGGCAACGCGCTGCAACAAGTGATCTAGGTCGGCGAGCTTGCAAGGTTTTGTGATGTAATCGAAAACGCCATGCCGCAAGGCCGCAACGGCAGTGTCCAGCGACGATTTTCCCGTCATCACAATTGCATCGGTCTCGGGAGACATCTCTTTGGCTTTGCCAATGACTTCGATTCCGTTCATGCCGGGCATGTCCAAATCGACCAACAGACAATCGAAACTGTTTATTTCCATCGCTGCGACCGCGGTGGTGCCATCCGGGCATACCGTCACCTCATAGCCCAGGCGTTGCAATTCACGTCCCAGCAGTTGCTGTAACGACTTTTCATCGTCGGCAAATAGAATCTTCAACGATTTTCTATGCGGCTCGGTAGCGATGATGCTTCTCCTTGGTAGCAGCTTCGTTTAACGGTAATTTCACCGTCAGGCGCGATCCTCGTCCGAGACCATCGCTATGAACGTCAATCTGCCCGCCGTGTTCATTCACAATTCGGCAGGTGATCGACATGCCCAACCCAGTGCCATAACCCTCCTTGCCACTGGTGAAAAAAGGTTCGAACAGAAGCTTTTTGACCTCGTCTGTCATGCCACAGCCATCGTCGGTCACGATCAGCTGGGCTTCGTCACTCGTCCGAAGAAGTGAAATAGACACGACACCGCCTGCAGTAAGGCTGTCGAGTCCATTGGTGATTAAGTTCAGCGTGACTTGCTTTATTTCTTGAGGATTCACCGCTGCGATTACCGCTTGTGGTGCGTGAACTACGATTTCCTTTTCCTTGTACGTTCCGACGTGTCGAACCATATCAACTACGCCTTGCACCAGCTCACGCAAATCCACGTCTTGTCTTTCAACATCCCCGAGCCGAGAAAAATCTAAAAGTCGTTCGGTGATTTCCTTGCAGCGAAATGCTTCTTGCTGAATCATCTTGAGGTATTCTTGAATGATGGCTAGTTCATTCGATGCTGAATCCTCAGAGTCTGGTATGACTTGTTCTGTTCTGAAAACGTCTTGGAGGCGATCCATCAGAGAATCTGAGCAAAAAGCGATCGATGCAAGTGGATTGTTTATTTCATGCGCTACGCCCGCTGCCAAGAAGCCCACGCTCGCTAATTGCTCACCTCGAACTACTTCACGAGTTCGTTGTTGTACTTGTTGGTCCAAATCATCACGGACTTGTTGGAACCGTAAAGTCATGTTGTTCATCGCATGAGCGAGTTCGTCCATTTCATCACCGGAATCGAGGCGAATGCGATGATCGAAATTCCCCGCCGCGACGTGTCGTGAACCTTCGATGAGGATTCGGAGTGGGCGAAACACCCAACGATAGAACAGATGAGCCATCACGAGCAACAAGGCACCCGCCGAAATACTGGTGAACCAGGTCAACACAATCCAAGTTCGGTACTGCCCCTTTACGTCGCCTTGGAGGTCATTCATTTGTCCCTGCAAGAAGCTGGGGAGTCGGTCCGCTTGGATCTTTAAGTCGGCAACTGCATTCTGCAATTGCGTCATTTCTGCTTCATCCTGCAAAGGCCAATTCATACCGACCTTCAGGCCACGAATCGTTGCCAGATCCGCTTTCATACGCTCCACAATTTGAAGCTCTTGCTTGATTTCACCAAGATTGTTGTTGACGACTGCGTTCTGGATCAGCACCTGTTGGTAAGTTTGAAGCGTTTGAGATACGGATTCGAGATGGTTGTCAAATTCGATAGTTTGCCAGTGATCCACTGGCAAATGACCGTCCAACTCGTCCGTCGGCAAACGTGATGGATCTGTCACGCTCATGGCACTCACATGTTGTGCCAGTTGAATAGCGATTGGCAGCTCCGAAGCTCGTTGGCTTACATTTCGAGCGAGATCACGAAATGCGTAAACACCACGGAAGCCACTGAAAGACAGAATTGCGACCGCGACCAGTAGCAATCCGACGCCAATCATTAATTTTTTTCGAATCGGCCAGCTGGTCAGCACTTTGACAACCTCCTTGTTGTCGGGGGACGGAACCGGGGGTTGGAAATGCCAAGCCATGTTCAATTGCCGGATCGTCTCCGGTCCGCGAAACGAATGTTCGCAGTTAGGGCCGCGAAGTCTAGCAGCAGATTCGAAATCAACGCAAGATGCGAATATCTGTTAAAAGTCGACTGATTAACTGGCTGTTGGGAATTTGCGGAGTCCATGTACTTGCCAGCAGTTCTGGCGCAGCAATGATTACTTTCGGTGAACCTTGAAGCCGTAGAGACGTATCGAAATTGCCCAATCGGTCGGTCTTGTTCGAATTGGTATGGGTAGCTAATATGAATTAAGTCGTTTTAAATTGGTGAATTGCGCAAATAAAAGTCTATTTTGACCGCAAGGATTCGAAATGAGCACGTCTATTCGTACGATGCGGAAACCCAGTTTCTATGCTTTTGGCCTCGCATTTTTCTTGACGATTTCCGCAGTGCTTTTGCTGCGTCCTCGAGAAACGCCAGCGGAACTGGAAGGTCCCCGAGCGAGTGATCGCCAAGTGGCTCTGATTGTCACCGCGCTGTTAAACCAAGAGCATCTACTTAACCACCCCCTCGATGATGAGATTTCGGAACGTGCCCTTTCGACTTACTTAAAGGGGCTCGATCCGATGAAGGTCTACTTTTATCAATCCGACATCGATGAGTTCATGAAGGAGCGGAAATCACTCGACGACATGATCAAACGAGGCGATCTCTCGCTGGCCTATAGGATTTTCAATCGCTTTTTGGAGCGGGTGGACGAACGGGTCGAATTCGTCGACGTGTTGTTGAAGCAGCAGCACGACTTCGAAGTTGACGAAGTCTTGATTACCGATCGCGACGAAGCCAAGTACGCGACCACACCAGCCGAGGCGTTTGATCGCTGGCGGCGTCGTATCAAGTACGATCTGCTGGTTCTGAAGAGCGAGGATGCGAAGAAGAAAGAAGAGAAGAAAGAAGAGAAGAAAGAAGGAGACGCTGACAAAGAAAAGAATGACGAGGTTGATCAGGGTGAAGCCAAACAGGACAAGAGCGAAGATCCCACTGAGCGTCTGAAGCGTCGCTACCACAGCTATGCGAAGCGAATGCACCAGTTCAGCTCTGATGATTTACTCGAAATGTATTTGTCGGCGATCACAACCGCTTACGATCCTCATACAACTTACATGTCTCCCAGTTCGCTGGAAAACTTTCACATCAGTATGAAACTCAAGCTGGAGGGAATTGGTGCGGCCCTCATGATGAACGACGGTTACACTGTGGTGACCAAGGTAATTCCGGGTGGTGCCGCCGACAAGAACGGGAAATTGCAACCGGAGGATCGTATCGTCAGTGTTGGACAAGGCACCGACGGTGAGATGGTTGACGTCGTTGATATGAATCTGAACGATGTCGTGAAGATGATTCGCGGCAAAGCTGGTACAGTGGTCCGCCTCGGTGTCAAACCGGCGGGTGGCAATGAAGTTGAGATTGTTAAGATCACTCGTGCAAAGATCGAACTGAAGGACAGCGAAGCACGAAGCGAAGTCATACCGTTTGGCAAAAAGCCCGACGGCTCCAGCTACGAAATCGGCGTAATCGATCTGCCGAGCTTCTACATGGACATGAGTGCTGCTCGAAAGGGGCTGACCGATTTCAAAAGCACGACGCGAGATGTTCGGCGGATTCTGGAAGATTTCAAATCCAAGGGTGTCGATGCGGTTGTGCTTGATCTCACCCGCAACGGTGGAGGAAGCCTCACCGAAGCCATCAATTTGACTGGCTTGTTCATCGACCGAGGACCCGTTGTCCAAGTCAAGGATTCTGATGCGCGAGTGCAACACTACGATGACACTGAGTCAGGCATGGTCTGGGATGGTCCCCTGGTGGTGATGACCAGTAAGTTCAGTGCCAGCGCGAGTGAAATTTTGGCCGGAGCGATTCAAGATTACGGCCGCGGCATTATCATTGGAGACGTAGCGACACACGGAAAAGGCACGGTTCAGAGCCTGCTCGACTTGGGGAATCAAATCTTCAACGTTCCGAATCCTCCCAACCTGGGAGCTTTGAAGATCACAATGCAGCAGTTCTATCGTCCTAACGGAGACAGTACGCAGAAGCGGGGCGTTGTTGTCGACGTACCGATGCCGTCGCTGACGACACATATGGACGTTGGCGAAACGGATCTCGACTACCCCGTCAAATTCGACGAAGTCGAAGCGGCTCCATTCAAAAAGGTTGATGACGTTACGACTCCAGTCGTGAAGCAACTCAACAACCTATCGGCCAAGCGTCGGGAGGGGTCCGAAGATTTTGCGAAGCTCAATCGACGTGTTGAGCAATACAAAAAGCAAAAGGCCCGCAAATCAGTCACGCTGAATGAGAAAAAGTTTTTCGCAGAGCGTGCGGAGCTGGATGCTGACAAAGAGGAAGAAAAGAAGATCAAGGAGCAAGTTTCTGGGGAACGGCCCGTTTTTCGCCGGAACTATTACAACGACGAGGTTCTCGCCATTACGGTCGACTATTTGCAACTCTTGAAGGATCTCCAAGTTGCCGGTTCGCCGAAGAGCGCCGGAACGACTCCCTGACGAGCGGATCCGTGATGACCGAAGGGGAAAACTGATCACAAAAAACGGCGGATAAGAAATGCCCGCCGTTTTTTTATAGATAAATTTCTTGCCGATGGCATCAATTTGCCGTTAGTTCAAGTCGAGTTGCAGGCCGTCATAGGCCAGTTCCATGCCTGCGGGCAACTCGGCATTGGTCGATTCGTAGTCGAACTCATGCGAAGCGTGAGTGAAGTAGGTCCGTTTTGCTCCGATTTGTTGAGCGATTTCGACAGCCTCTTGGAGCGAGTAATGAGTCGGGTGAGGCTTGTAGCGCAAGGCATCGAGGATCAAAACATCCAGGCCTTGCAGTCGTTCGAGACTTGCGGCGGGAATTTCATTGGTGTCAGTGCAATAGGCCAGATCTCCAAAGCGAAAACCGAGCACTTGAAAGCGAGGCCCATGGTGCAGCCGAATCGGTCGTACCGTGGCTCCCAGGAGTTCGAAGGGATCCGTGGATACTCGATGAAATTCAAACTGAGGGACTGCCCCCGGGTGAGTCGGTTTCAGCTTCGAAAAGGCGTAGTCGTAAGCCATTCGGATGCGATTTTCGACAGTTTCCTCGCAATAAAGCGGAACTGGGTGTCCCAGGTAGAAAGGAAACAATCTTAGGTCATCGAGTCCGAATAGATGGTCGGCATGTTCATGCGTGAACAGGACTGCGTGGGCGACACCGATCTGTTCGCGAAGCAGTTGGGTCCGCAAATCGGGCGGGGTGTCAATTAGCAAAACGCCATCGGGCAACCCCACGATGGCCGAGCATCGCGTCCGGTTGTTACGTGGATTTTCGCTCTGGCAAACATCACACCCGCAGCCGAGCGCGGGCACTCCGACCGAGGTGCCGGTGCCGAGCAAAATAAATTTTCCTGTGATATCGGAGGTGACAAAGGATGCGGGCAATGGACCAGCCTTTTCCGGGGGGCACATTGAAGGTAATCTGCCAGCGAGCATACCTGGAGGATGCTAGGAGGGACAAGCCGCCTACTGCCGTGAAATGGGGTAGCCAGATCAAGTTAACGGGTGGCATTCTTGCTAAAACCATGCTGGCAGTCGGCTAAATGTCTCATCTCGCTTTATGTTTTAGAACCTTTGGCGTGCTGAGGCTTTGGATAAACGCAGTTGACCCTCAGTCGCAATCGATATAAATTACTTGCCGTAAATGGCTTACGCGCTTTACCAATGTCATTTTTGCCCAGCCGTGAAAGCGGTTTGTTGCTCTTTGGAGACGTCTTCCACTCTGGGGCGTTAACATCATGAATTTATTGGAACGTATTTGGGAATATCTTGGCCTCTTTTTTGGGGGGCTGATTGGCGGATTTGAACGGACGATGACTTCTGTCTTCGGTTCATCGAATGCGCGATATGTGAAACGACTCCAAGCGAAAGTCGATGCGATTGGAAGCTTGGAGAGCCAATACCAGGACATGTCGAATGATGAGCTCAAGGGGCAGACCGAGAAATTTCGGGCACGCCTCGACGCGGGTGAAATGCTTGAAGACATTTTGGTCGAAGCTTTTGCCGTCTGTCGGGAGGCCGGCAAGCGTTTTTTGAACATGCGTCATTACGATGTTCAGATGATTGGTGGCATGGTGCTGCACAGTGGTGCAATCGCGGAGATGGTGACCGGTGAGGGAAAGACGCTCGTCGCGACCCTGCCTGCCTACTTGAATGCGATTGAACGCAAGGGCGTGCATGTGGTGACCGTCAATGATTATTTGGCCCGTCGTGATATGGAATGGATGGCTCCGCTGTATCTCGGGTTGGGGCTGACCGTCGGCGCAATTCAGAGTGACATGCCCGCCGACGAGCGTCAAAAGGCCTACGAGTGTGACATTACCTACGGAACCAATAATGAATTTGGCTTTGATTACTTACGAGACAATATGCGTCCAGCGGCCAAAGGTGACGGCAATTACAAGCGGCAGATGCAGCAGTCGCAAGGACGCCTGAATTTTGCCATCGTTGATGAAGTCGACAACATTCTGATTGATGAGGCTCGTACGCCATTAATCATTTCTGGGCCCGCGCATGAAAATATCCGCAAATATGCGGAGGCCGATCGGGTTGCTCGGCAGCTGAAGAAAAATGAACACTTCGAAGTAAACGAAAAAGATCATTCGGTTAACCTGACGGATGTCGGTGTACGTGAAGCCGAACGATTGGCTGGGGTCGAAAGCTTTTACACGGCTGGCAACATGGAGTGGCCGCACCTGATTGACAACGCTTTGAAAGCTCACTTCCTTTACAAGCGGGATGTGAATTACGTCGTCAAAGAAGGTAGCGTCGTGATTGTCGACGAGTTCACCGGACGTTTAATGGAAGGACGGCAATGGAGCGATGGTTTGCATCAGGCAGCCGAAGCGAAAGAAGGCGTCAAGATCAAGGAGGAAACACAGACGTTGGCAACGATCACGTTGCAAAACTTCTTCAAACTCTATGGCAAGCTCTGTGGAATGACCGGTACGGCAATGACCGAAGCCAACGAGTTCTGGAAAATCTACGGACTCGACGTGGTCGCCATTCCTACCAATCGAGAGCTTGAGCGACTCGGGTATCCGGACGTTATTTACTGTACCGAAGAAGAAAAATACAACGCGATTGCCAAAGAGATCGAAGAACTCAATAAATGGGACGCGGTTACGGTCAACAAAGAACAGCAGGTTGGTACGCTGATTAAAGAAGCCGATGATCAGATTACGTTTCAACCCCGCGGTAGCAATCAACAGGAAGCGATTGCCCGTTCCAAGGTAACTGAGATCCGTCGTAAGGGACGGCCCGTGTTGGTCGGTACAACGTCGATCGAAAAAAGTGAATTACTGGCCGGAATGCTTGAGAGACGTGGGATCCGCCACGAAGTGCTCAACGCGAAACACCATAAACGGGAAGCCGAGATTGTTGCTCAAGCCGGAAGAATTGGTGCGGTGACGATCGCGACGAATATGGCTGGGCGTGGAACCGATATTATCCTGGGCGGAAACCCGGAGACGATGGCATGGGCCGTGTTGCAAGATAAGTATGAAACACGATTGGATGTCCCGCGGGAAGAATGGGATTCACTCATTAAGGAAATTGACGAACGCGAGTCGATGTCCGAGAGTGGTAAGGTTGTGAAATCGCTGGGGGGCTTGCATGTGATCGGAACTGAACGCCATGAAGCCCGTCGCATTGATCTTCAGCTGCGAGGACGTTGTGGACGCCAAGGCGATCCCGGAAGCAGTCGATTTTACCTCTCTCTCCGCGATGACCTCATGCGCATCTTTGCTGGCGAATGGGTTGAGAAAATTCTGAAGTCCTGGGGGGGATGGGAGGAAGGCGATGCGATCGAAAGCTCCATGGTCACTCGACGAATCGAAGCAGCTCAAAAGAAAGTTGAAGAACGTAACTTTGAGATTCGTAAGAATCTATTGGAGTATGACGAAGTCATGGACGAACAACGCAAGCGAGTCTATGGCTATCGACAAGCAATTCTGGAAGGAACCAACTGCAAAAATTTGATTGTCGAGATGGTCGAAGAGCAGGTGCAAGAGAATCTGGACACCATTTTGCAGCCCATGTATGGCGCGGAGGCTTTTTCGGCTTGGGCGAGTAACCAGCTTGCGACTCCTTTGGAGGCACGGGATTATCGCGGGCTCGATTTTCCGTCAGCCAATGAGCGAGCCAAAGAGGATGCGGAACGGGCTGCTGAAACTCAGGTACTGGATGCCATCGATGAAAATCTTCCCGATGAAGAAGGAGAAGATTCCCGGGACTGGAATTGGGCTGCCTTAGCAAAAATGGCCAATTCTCGTTGGGGACTCAATCTGCGTGATCGGGATCTTGTCAAGGTCGGGCGCGACCATGTTGGCGAGTTGCTAATTGAAAAAGCCCGTGAAGCGATTAACAAAGTCGATATGAGTGACGGAGCTGCCTTTTTGGATAGCGAATTCTCTCACCGTACCGCCTGTGCCTGGACACACCACAAATTCGGACTCGAGATTAAGCCTGAAGATATCAAGGAATTAGAACGAGCCCAGGTGATCGAACTGGTGCGGGACAGGGCGATTGAAACCTACCAAGAAAAAGAATCTGAGTACCCGGTGATGGCGGGCATGTATCGTTTCAGCACGCGCTCCTCCGGAGGCCAGCCTCGGGTCGATCGTCAAGCACTTGTCAGCTGGGTACAGCAACGTTTTGGGGTCGAGATTTCACTGGAGGATTTAAAGAGCAAGCAGCGAGAAGAGATTTATCAGTTGTTGCTCGAACTGAGTCATTCGCATCAGAAACAGGCCCAAGAGGTACTCAATGCAGCCGAAGCCCGGGTCGATGAGATCTTCGCTGGCAATCAGGATCTCAGTGATTCGGCCGGTGAAAACGGCACTCTCTCGTCGCTCTCGGATTGGTTGCAGCAAAATCTGGATGTCAAATTGACGCCCGATGAAATCTCGAAGCTGCAACGTGATGAGCTACAGGCAAAATTGTCGGCCGGGGTTGAGAGTCGTTTTCGTCCCGAAATTCGGCGCATGGAACGTCAACTCGTGCTGCAGCTCGTGGATTCCGCTTGGAAAGATCATCTGCTTGCCATGGATCATTTGCGCAGTGCGGTGGGCTTGGTGGGATATGCACAGGTCGATCCCAAGGTCGAATACAAACGCGAAGGCCGCAAGCTGTTCGATCAGATGTGGACTTCCATGGGACAGCGAGTGACGGACTTGATTTTCAAGATGGAGCAATTGGACGAGGGGTTCGTTGGTTCGACCTGGGTCGAGACCGCGGCTGTTCATGAATCCGCTCCTTCGACCAGCGAGATTGCGAAACAACAGGAAGAAGGCATTCAAAATAGCCAAGGTGACCAGCAGGTTGAAACAATTCGAAATCGTAACGATCGAGTTGGAAGGAATGATCCTTGTCCTTGTGGCAGCGGTAAAAAATATAAAAATTGCTGCCTGAAGGCACGCGCCAGTTAATCAAGCACGCGCCAGTTAATGCAGTAACTGACCTTTGACTGAGGGAAGGGAATCCCGCGTGAGTGTCCTTTTGGATCTCTGCTACCTCGCACTGCTCGGGCTTTTATCTCCCGCGCTTCTGTGGATTTCCGTCCGAACAGGAAAGTATCGCCAAGGCTTGCCGCAAAAACTGTGGGGGCAACTGCCGCTACGAATAGGGGCGGAGCCTTGCGTCTGGTTCCACGCAGTGAGTGTCGGCGAAGTGAATTTACTCGCCACGCTGATTCAGCAATTCGAACGGGAACGTCCTGATGTCCGATGTTTCATTACGACGACGACCAAAGCCGGTTTCGAACTCGCAAATCAAAAGTATCCTCTGCATGCTGTGGACTACTGCCCACTTGATTTTAGTTGGGCCGTTCGGCGCGCCATGTCACGGATTCGACCAAGTTTGCTCGTGTTGGTCGAACTAGAGATTTGGCCGAATTTGATTCAGGCTGCACGACGTGCTGATGTGCCTGTTGCCATGGTCAATGGGCGAATGAGCGAACGAAGCTTCCGTGGATATCACCGAATTCGTTGGGTAATGAAGTTCGTATTCGCGAAATTCTCCAAGTTGGCGGTCCAGAATTCAATCTATCGCGAACGCTTTGTTCGACTTGGCTCTCGACGGTCAGAGGTTTCCGTGACCGGATCGATCAAGTTTGATGGAGCAGAGACTGAGCGAGGTAATTTGCAAACAAGATGTCTTCGAGAACTGGCGGGACTCGGAGAACAGGATCGTGTCTTCCTGGCTGGCAGTACGCTGGATGGGGAAGAGCGATTGGCGCTGGACACCTATCAGACCTTGGTCGGCGATTACCCTGAGTTGCGTTTGATTATCGTGCCGCGACATCCAGAACGTTTTGACGAAGTGGCGGCGCTGCTCGATAATTCTGGCTTGGCTTGGATGCGTCGCAAAAATTTAGACCCGAATTCGAATTCTGATGTTCGAGTCCTGATGGTGGATACCGTCGGTGAATTGGGGGCCTGGTGGGGCGTCGCGGAGATGGCCTTTGTTGGCGGTAGCATGGCGGATCGCGGAGGGCAAAATATGATCGAGCCCGCGGCTTATGGCGCGGCTGTTTCCTTTGGACCTAACACGGCCAACTTTCGCGATGTGGTTCAACAATTGTTGTCCGCAGAGGCTGCTACCGTGGTTCACGATCAAGCCGAGTTGACCGAATTTGTGCGGGGATGTCTCAGGGATCCGCGGGAAGCCAAGCAAATGGGACAACGGGCTCAGGAGTTAGTAAGAGCAAATTTGGGAGCGACCGAGCGGACCTTTGAGCTACTGGATGACTTGCTGCCGGTGACCAAATCTTCCGGCCGGGCGTCGTCTCGGGGCGAGCCGCCTTTTTTGCCTCGGAAATCAGCCTGAACCGATCGATCCGCTTCGGTTAACTCATCAAGCTGGCTGGATGCCGCGGTTTTGTCATTCAGGGCTGCCGGTTGCGAGTTGGGAATGCAAAGGTTTATAGTACTCAATTAACGATTTGTGATTTTGGCAGATGCCAGCAGCCGTATCCAATGGGAGGAATGTTGTGGCGACAGGTAAATATCTCTTCACGAGTGAATCCGTGAGCATGGGGCATCCGGACAAGCTGGCCGATCAAATCTCTGACGGAATTCTTGACGCCCTGTTCAAGCAAGACAACATGAGCCGGGTCGCCTGCGAAACGATGGTAACGACGGGAATCGCTATTGTCGCGGGAGAAATCACCACCAACGCAGTTGTGGATTTTCAGGAAGTGATTCGCCGCGTCATTCGTGAGGTTGGGTACACGGATGACAAAATGGGCATCTGTGCTGATACGTGTGCGGTGATGGTTTCCATCGATAAGCAGAGTCCTGATATCGCCCAGGGAGTGGATGACAATCAGTCGTCGGGAAAGGATATCGGGGCTGGTGATCAGGGGTTGATGTTTGGCTACGCCTGTAACGACACCGAAGAGTTGATGCCGGTGCCAATCGCTCTTTCGCACCGTATTCTGAACCGGTTGACGGAGGCTCGTCAAAAGGCAGAAGTGGGTTGGCTACGGCCCGACAGTAAAAGTCAGGTCACGGTGGAGTACGATGGCAATCGACCTGTACGTATCGATACAGTCGTCGTTTCGACGCAACATGATGAGGATGTATCGAATGCCGAGATTCGTGAGTTCATCATCGAGAATGTTGTGAATCCACTGTTGCCGCAGGATCTGGTTTCGAGCGATATCAAGTATCACATCAATCCTACGGGTCGATTTGTCGTGGGGGGACCGCATGGTGATTGTGGGCTCACCGGACGAAAAATTATCGTCGATACCTATGGAGGATGGGGACGGCACGGTGGTGGGGCCTTCAGCGGAAAGGATCCAACCAAGGTCGATCGTAGCGCCGCTTATATGGCCCGTCATGTGGCCAAGAACATCGTTGCAGCTGGCTTAGCAGAACGCTGCGAAGTCCAGTTGGCTTACGCCATCGGCGTTTCGGAACCCGTGAGTGTGTTGGTTGATACAGAGGGAACGGGAACTGTTCCTGATGAAAGTATCTGCGCGGCTGTTCGCGAGTTCTTCCCGTTGTCGCCTCGAGGCATTATTGACTACCTCAAATTGCGACGGCCAATTTTCCAGCAAACGGCGCATGGAGGTCATTTTGGACGGACCGGTGATGCGTTTACTTGGGAAAACACGGATCGAGCGGCAGAGCTTGCAGGAGTCGTCGCTGCCGGTGCAGCTTCCAAGTAGGGAGAAATCTCTGGTAGTGTCGTGGATGCCATCAGTCGACTCGGTGACTGATGGCAGGGGCGTTGCACTTGTGGATTTCCCAGGAGTATGAGGCATGGAGGTTGGCTGGCAATCAAAGTCTCCCCACTGGATTCCGTCGGAGCGTCGTATCGCGGTCTTTGCGACGACATCCGCGCTCGGGTTATTGATGTTGATGGCGATTGTCTTATGGGGTCGCCGCTTGTTGGGGGCATTTGCCGATTCACCTTCAGCGACCGTCTTGCTTACCGCTCTCTTCGTACTCGTGGCGACTTCTTGGTTATTCCGGGTTCCTGTTTTTCGCGCTGCCAGCGTCGATCGGCCCACTCTTTATTTCCTCCTTTTCGGCACTTCAATCAGCTTGCTGTTATCTGGAACATTACTCACCGATGTATTTACTCAGCCTGCCTGGGCTTGGTTGACTTTCTGGGGCGTAATGATCAGCAGCGAGTCGTTTATTTATCGGCGAATTGCGAGGCGAATTCAGCGTCGTCCGCCACAACAACGCCCGCTTAAGGCCGAAGTTCACTTGCATGAAGAGTCTGAGTTGCCCGAGGAAGTTTGTCAGCAATTCGTCAGGTCGACGGATCCCGAACTTGGGGAGATTATTCATGGCAAATGGCGAGCTCGTTTTCAAACCGGGCAACGAACAGAGTCCATTCACTTGTCGTTCTGTCCGCCCTTGCCGAGTGCCCCTCAGCTAGAGGTTGAAACGGTTAGTGGCCCCGCGGCGTCAACGAAACCCGCGCTAGTCGTTCCACATGGTGCTCGGATCGACATACGTCTCGATCAACCCGCGGAGGAACAAACCGATGTGGTGCTTGAGGTTTTCGTGCATCAAGGCTAGGCTCGCAGGCTAGTTGTCGGGCTCTGTGAGCAAAATCGTTCGCATTCGTTCCACAATCTCTGGATTCGGTAAGTTCGACGATTTCATCAGCATGTGAACGAAGTTGTCGGCGAGTACTTCTTCAGGATGGATGATATATTCCGTGTTCCTACCAATCTGCTTGTGATAGGACGGCTCGCTGCGAGGATCAATCAGATTGGCTTGGCCATCGGTTAGCTGGGGACGCCAACTCCCTTCCGACTCTTCAACCTCCATCAAGCGAAACAATAATTCGCCAAATAGAGTGCGATTTTCAAATGTTTCGTAATCGGCTGCTTTCGTCAGCAAAACCGGTGTGACATCGACTTGTTGCCCCTTTCGGTCAAGCTGGATGACGCAATTCAGGAGAGGCGCATCGGGGTTAGTGATTTTGCGATTAATCAAGGCTCTTGGTAAGTCGATCGGCTTAACTTCGCGAAAACCAACAACGGCGTACAATTGACGTCGTAGCAGGGGAGAATGACGGCTGAGCACGTGGAATAATTCATGTAACACGAGCCTTTTCAAGGACGCTGAGTCTCGTTTCAAGACGGAACGCGGCAAGACAATCGCTGCTTCTCGGCAGTGGGGAGCGTTGGCCTCTTCACGGCCTGTTGTAAGCAGGAGTTGAATCTCTGGTGGCCAAACTTTCTTGAAACCAAGAAGCAGAGGTTGCAATTCTTTCAGGACCTGCCTCAACTGACTTTCCTCGGCCAGAGTCCAGTCCAAGGCCTGTGCTTGCACAAAATCGAGAAATTGGGCTTCCGAGATTGGATCGGAGGCCTGGAGACGTATTTGCCGATCAAAAGGACTGAGATTTCGAATGAATCGGTCCGTTTGGCCCAGTGACTGCTTTGCCGTTTGGCGGTCGGCAAATGATAAGTTGACTTGCGGATGGATCGAAATGGCCGCTTCTTCTGCCGCCGGCAAAGCCGATTGGCAGATCAAAGCGACAAAGAGGCGACCGGCGAACAACAGCTCGATTTTTTTGATGGCACTCATCGATCGTGACATTAGCTTTCGCGCGATGAAAGAGGATATTTGTGCTTGGTGAATTTGAGGCGTGGTGGAATAATAACGCCAATATCACTCAATCGATGCCATTCGTCGATTGGATTTCGTGAGAAAGATTCAAACCTGTTTTTGCGGGATTAAATTATGGCCAGATGGCCACGTCATGTTCGTACGACGCTTTTTACCTATTTGAGCGTCTTTCTCCTCTTTCCGGTCTTGTGCCTCGCCTGTTACGGCTTCGTGCAGGGTTGGTGGTTTTAACGTTCTGAGATCGTTTCGAGAGCTGCTTGCACAGGAGAATGAAACGTGGAGCCTACTGATAAGGATCGCTTAATCACTTTGCTTTCGGGCTACCGTCAAGAACATCTGCTCCAATTTTGGGACGATCTTGATCTGAATCAACAAGCAAATCTCAGGGAACAAATCGCTGCTATTGATTTTGATCTTATGAAGGAGCTTTCAGCAGGGGAGAAGATTAAGCAAGATTTTTCTCAATTGGCCGCTCGAGCTCGCCCTCCCAAGGCTTATCGATTCGACGATGTTTCACTGAACGCCGGTGAGATTCGCTCCGCTGCGGAGAATGCGATTTCCAGCGGAAAATTGGGAGTCGTATTGGTTGCCGGAGGGCAGGGGACACGACTCGGGTTTCCGCACCCCAAAGGGATGTTTCGACTCGGCCCTCTTTCCGACCGAACTCTGTTTCAAATCCACATCGATCAGTTGTTGGCGGTTTCAGCTCGTTACGGAGTGAGGATTCCGTTGTACTTAATGACCAGTCCCGTCACGCATGACGAGACGGTTGATTTTTTGCAAAAGCATGAAAACTTTGGCCTACCCCCAGAAGATTTGTACATTTTTTGTCAGGGGACGATGCCTGCTGTTGACTCAGAGGGAAAGCTGTTGCTGGAGCGTCCGGATCGGATTTCGCTTAGTCCTGATGGGCATGGTGGGATGCTGGCCGCTTTTCACTCAAGTGGCTGTTTGCGAGATGTAACGGAGCGGGGCTTGGAACAACTGTTCTATTTTCAGGTCGATAATCCGTTGGCTCGTATCTGTGACCTCGACCTTGTCGGTTATCATCTGCATGCCCGTTCTGAATTGACGACGCAGGTTGTTGCCAAATGTTCTGCTGATGAAAAGGTCGGCAATGTTGTCGAGGTCGATGGACAAATCATGGTCATCGAATATAGCGATCTTCCTGCGGCAGCTGGCGAGCGAGTGCGATCTGATGGGTCGCTTGAGTTGTGGGCTGGGAACATTGCGATACATATTTTCCAGGTCCAATTTCTCATTCAGGCTACTCAAGAAAAATCGGCGTTGTCGTTTCATCGTGCCTTGAAGAAAGTGCCCTATCTCAATGAAGGCGGTCGCGTGGTTGTGCCGGATGAGCCGAACGCCACTAAATTTGAAAAGTTCATTTTTGATCTGATGCCACAGGCAAAAAATGCAATCGTTGTGGAGGCGGCGGCTGAGGAAGTGTTCGCTCCTGTGAAGAATGCAGTGGGGGCGGCAAAGGACAGCCCCGAAACGGCAAGATCTGCCATGATTGCCCGTGATCAGCATCGATTGCGAGCTGCGGGTATTGTCGTTGGCAAGCAGGTCGACGTGGAAATCAATCCTCGCTTCGCACTGGGCCTGACTGAGATCAGGCAAAAACTCGATCACGTTAAATCGATCGACGAAGATACTTACTTTGAATGAATCAAGCAAACTGCGAGCGATCGACGCTCAAAGGAGATGAAGATGTTACACGCGGTGATCATGGCGGGCGGAGCCGGTACTAGATTTTGGCCAGCGAGTCGACGTCGACGTCCCAAGCAATTGTTGGATTTAGCTGGCGGACAGTCGATGATTCAGGCCACGGTTGCACGACTTGGGCGGCTCGTGCCATCGGAAAATGTGCTGGTTGTGACCAATCAGCAACTGGTTGATCCGATTCGACACCAACTGCCCCAGTTGCCGCCAGCTGCCGTTCTGGGTGAGCCGTGTAAACGCGATACGGCGCCTTGTGTGGGCGTTGCCGCCGTGTGGGTTCAGCAACACGATTCGGACGCGATTATGGTGGTGATGCCTGCGGACCACATCATCGAGCCAAATCAGGCATTTCAAGATGCGATCCGATACGCAGGAAACTTGGTAGAAGAACAACCTGATCGGATTGTTACTTTCGGAATCCGCCCCGCCTATGCTGCGGAATCCTTCGGTTACATTCACCGCGGTGATGCGATTGAAGCCAAGAAAGCGAACGCTCCGAAGCTCTTTCAGGTGAATGACTTTCGTGAAAAACCGACCGCCGAGGTCGCGCAAGAATACTTGGATGACGGTAACTACTACTGGAACTCCGGCATTTTTGTTTGGAATGCTCGCACCATCCTGGCCCAGTTGAAGCAACATGAACCGCAGATGTTCCAACGTATCGAAGCGATTGGCCAGGCGATTGGTTCGGCTCAGTTTGACGAAGTCTTTGAAGCCGAATTCTCCGCAATCGTAGGCAAGTCGATTGATTACGCCGTGATGGAACGTGCGGAAAATGTTGTTGTCATCGAGGCACCTTTTGACTGGGATGATGTCGGTAGCTGGCAGGCGCTGGCCCGCTTGCGGGGCACCGACCAGGATGGCAATACGATTGCCGCACGTCATCTGGGAATCGACACCCAAGGCTCGACAGTTCGTGGCGAGGATGAACATCTGGTGGTGACCGTTGGGTTGAAGGATTGTCTCATCGTGCACACGAAAGATGCCACACTGGTCGCGAATAAACATGATGAGGAGCGTGTGCGCGATGTGGTGAAGCAATTAGAAGCCAATGGCTGGACTGAATTCCTCTAAGTCAGTCGAATTTTTCCGGTACTGTATTTGGGTGATCATTTTGAATGCCAGCTCCGTTCCAGGTCGTATTGCGGCCATTGATTTTGGTACTGTCCGCATTGGAATTGCGATCTCCGATCCGCAGCAATCGATCGCCAGCCCCTATGAGAATTACAAGCGACGTGACTCGTTGCAGGATTCACGCAGGTTTCGACAATTGGTTGAGGAAGAGGGAGTTGTACAATTCATTGTTGGGCTTCCATTGCATCTCGATGGTCGTGAGAGTCCCAAGTCAAACGAAGCACGAAAGTTTGGTGCTTGGCTGGAAGCGGAAACGAGCGTGCCCGTGAATTATCATGATGAACGCTTCACGTCGGTCGAGGCGGAGCAGCAGATGCTGTCGGTCAACATGACACGCAGCAAACGTAAGCAACGTCGAGATATGTTGGCCGCTCAACTGTTGCTGTCGGCTTACTTAGAATCGGATCGTGAGGGGCATGATCCTGGTGCAATCGACGGATGACGTTCGGTTTTTTGTCCGCTGTCGTCCCGATCAGTCGGGCCTACTGCCGATGGGCGACTTTTTGCTGTTCCGAAAGGTACTGCTCAATCCAGGGGTAGATCTCCTCGGCCGGCAAGGCGTAGCTGGCAATCCGTTCGGCTCGAGCGATATTAATGCCGACGACGCGCCCCTCCAGGTCCACAACCGGTCCGCCGCAATGTTCCGGCAGTAAGAAGGTGTCGTGCTGAAGCACGCTCGGAAAACCTGTGCGACGATCGCTTAGCTCTCCGCCCAAAAAACTTTGGAAATCACTGTTTTCGAGATCGAGATCCGTTCGCCGTCCTAGTTGGGCCGTCAGTGATAGTTCGTCATCCTCGCGTTGCACGACCAGTTGAATGTCTGCGCCGGGGAGTTGTTTGTTGATGATTCGAACCAGTTCATCACTCGTTTGAATCGGTTGTTCATTCACTTCGATCACGACATCACCATCGCTTAGGCCGGCGGCGTCAGCAGCACTTTTGGCAACAACGTCGGTGATGATCGCGCCGAATCGACCTGTGCGAAGTCGAATACCGAGCACGCCATCGTTGGCAACGAGATGCGGAGCAAGGCTGACAACGCCAATTGCAATCGGCTCTTTCCCGAGGCTTGGAGTTGCCAGGAGGGTTCCCACCTCGGGCTCGTTTTCACGGCTCCATTTGACCGACCTTAGGTTGTTAGCACGGACTTGCAGTAGCGCCAGATCGTGACTCGGGCGAAGCTTGACAACTTCGGCCGTTCGACGAGCTCGATTCGCGAACTGGCATGTGAGTCGACCATCTTGAGTCACTTCGCTGGCTTTCGTCAAGATTAAGCCCGAGGGATCGACAATCGTTCCCATCGCGATGGGATGGCCGTCTCGGAATACGCGTACCGTAGAAGCACGAGCATCTGCGATGATTTCAGAGAAGGCCGACTTGACCTTTTGGTGGTTTTTTCCCACTTCCCATCCGTTGTCGACCTTGTCCAGCCAACCACTCAACAAGGCGGCGTCGTCACGCGTTTGTACGCTCGTGTGACGTTGAACTAAACGGAGGGGGTTAAAAGAAGATTCTTCTTGATACGAGCGATGAAGGCAGAATGTAGCCGCAGCTGTTGTTGTCAACGTCAGGGCAATCGCGAAAAATCTTCGGTAACCTAACATGATTAGCCTTCGTTACGCCTGTAGGTTGTGATGGGAACGGAGAAATAAATTAGTTTCGCCGACGGGGTCGGGTACCTAGCTTCAACTCGAAATCAAGCACCTGACCGTCGCGAACGACGCGGATTTGTACTTCGTCTTCGGGACTCAATTGTCCGACTTCATTTTGTAAATCTTGGAATGTCTCAATCCGCGCGGTGTTAACGCGAAGCACAATATCGCCTGTCTCTAAACCGCTCGAAGCCGCCGGAGAACCTTCGATGACTTGGGAAATGCGGGCTCGTTCTGTTTCGGTGTCCTCGGTAACGCCTAGCCAGCCCCGCTCCGGTGCGGTTAACAGTCCCCAGACTTCGCCTTTGGCAAGACGCGTCCATGAGTTGCGGAATGGGTCGACGGGAACGTGAACATTGATCGTTAGATTCTTACCGATCCGACTGTGAATTCCGATCACTTTACCTTCTAAGTCGAAGAGCGGGCCACCTGAATCGCCGCCCACAAGTGTGCAGTCGGTTAGGATTGCGGAGTTCTCGGTCTTTAAGATCCGCCCCCAACGTAAAACGGGCAAGCGATCACGGTCGTATCCGCCGGGATGACCGGTTGCCAGGCACCACTGTCCCGGCTTTACAGCGGCTGAATTGCCTAAGTCGGCGTGCGGCCACTGTCCCGATTCTGTGATTTTGATCATCCCTGCGTCGAGCTCCTGGTTGAGCCCTAACGTGATGCCTCGAACAATACGACCGTCGGATAAAAAGATCATCGCTGCCCGTCGCGGGGTTCCCGCTACATGGGCTGCGGTCAAGACATAGCCATCTTCGCTGACGATCACGCCGCTGCCGTTCGCTCGGCCGACCTGGACGGCGACCGTGGCAGACAGCATGCTTTCGGTGAGCTCGCGAATCTTGGTTTGAAGCGCTCGTAGCTCCGATACATCAGACGGAGCGTTTCCGTTTTTGACTCGCGCCAAAGTGGTATCGGTTTTTGCAGCTTCCTGTGCGAACACGTTCAACGGGAGCGATGCCAAAAGAACTAGCAATGCGACAGACCGAACTGTTTGCACTAGATGCTTCATATTACCTCCGCCAATACCAACCCTCTGTGAGAGTCGACGTCGGGCAATTCACGACGCCGCGTCCATGGCCCTTATCATAATCGAAAGCCGGCCTCTTTGCTCGCTTTCAACACCGCAGATCGAAGCTCTCTGGGAAATAACGAGAAATCCACGATGATTTTGAGGAGTAGCAGCTTTATTTTTTGCGTCTCGGGTTGCCTCGACGTTGGAGCCCGTGTCTTCTGCCGGTCGGATTGGTTAGAATCTTTTTCTCCTGACGGTTATAGCGATTTGATGGTTTTTTATTCGGTGCCTGTCAAACTGTTTTTACTATGCCTGAAAACCAGTGTCTGATCGTCGGTTGTGGTTATTTGGGAACGCGGGTCGCCGACCAGTGGCGAGAGCGAGGTTTCCAAGTTTTTACCACGACTCGATCTGCATCTCGCGCGGAAGAACTGAAACGAAAAGGTTTTCAACCGATCGTTCTCGATATTGCGGAATCGATTCGTGCGGGCAGTTTGCCTCAGGTGCGATTCGTTTTGTTCGCCGTGGGCTTTGATCGGTCCGCACTTCACTCGCAAAAACAGGTCTATGTGGAGGGGCTGAAAAATGTCTTGGCCGCGCTGCCTGGGGCGCCTGAGAGATTTATCTATGTGAGCTCGACCGGCGTCTATGGACAGTCGGACAACAGTTGGGTCGACGAGCAATCACCGACCGAACCGACGCGCGAAGGAGGCCGCTGCTGTTTAGAGGCGGAGCGGTTGTTGATGGAGCACCCGATGGGGAAATGCAGTCTGATCCTTCGAATGGCTGGAATCTATGGTCCCGATCGTTTGCCCTTCTTGCAAAAAATGCGGGACGGTCAGCCGTTACCTGTGGCCACAGATGGGTACTTGAATCTGATCCATGTCGAAGATGCGGCACGGATTGTTGATGCTTGTACGGCCGAAGCAATGCCTGTTGAGACTCAGTCTCCGCAGTTGCTGGTGGTGTCGGATGGTCATCCTGTGATCCGAAGAACTTATTACGATTACGTGGCGCGTCTCATCGGTGTGACTGCCCGGTACGACCCGCCTGATGGCGATGCACCTCGAACTCGACGGGCGATGGGGAGCAAGCGAGTTTGTAATCATTTAATGAGGGATAAGTTGCGCGTGCGACTCCGGTTTCCTCGCTTTGAACAGGGGCTGAAAGCGATCCTAACCGACGGAGAAACCCAGGCGGATAGCTAAGATCGACGGCTTAAACCTGGTTGATGGTTGGCGGTCTCGTTCCTACAATCAGTAATTAACTCTTTACTTTTCGGCTTGCTCTAGATGAGCGGGATCGTTCAAGTAAATAATCACCGCGGTTAACCCCGGGCACCCCACAAGTCGAGGCACTTAATTTCGATGATTGAACGGAAACCAATTTTTCCCAACGTACTCGAGATTAACCATCAAGCAGGCCAAGCCATTGGCTGCAATGTATACCTGGTTTTTGACGGTCCGAATTGGGTGATGATCGACATCGGCTACGAGGATACGGTAGATGAGATCGTGGATCTGATTCGCCAACTTGATTTTCCGTTGTCGAAATGCAAGACAGTAATCGCGACGCATGCTGATGCAGACCACATTCAGGGTTTGGCGAAAATCAAGCAGGCCTTCAAGGCACGAGTAACGGCTCATCCGATGGCTGCACCTGCCCTTGAGCAGGGTGACAAGTTGAAGACCTATGCCGAGATCGCGGCCCAAGGTATTCATTTGGAAATGCCACCGGTTAAAGTTGATGACCTCGTCAACGACGGCGACATCATTGAGATTGGCAAATTGCAACTCGAAGTCTGGCACACGCCAGGGCACACCGATGGTCAACTCTCCTTTCGCTTGGGAGATTTGCTATTCAGCGGTGACAATATCTATCGCGACGGATGTGTTGGTGCGATCGACGCACATCATGGGAGTAACTTACCGGACTTCATTAAATCGCTTCAGCGTATCCGAGACAGTGACGTCCAGTGGCTGTTACCCAGCCATGGTCCGATCTTTCGGAAGGACAACGCGTTGCTGGATGCGACCATTGCTCGCCTGGAAAACTATCAACACATGGCCGATTTTGGCACCTGCGCCATTGACTGGCCGTTGATGGACGAATGGGAAGAAGAGCTGGCAAGCGGTAAATTCCCCGAATAATGCGCTGGCCGGTTGTCGAGTCGTGGGGGTGAGAAATCGGGAGCGAGTCGGCCTTTTTGAGCTGTCGATCGCCGTTGCCAGGCAGCCCGATGTTGTGCCCTGCTATCAACGAATGCTGAAGAGTCCCACGCTTATGCGGATTCTGCCGAATGTTCGAGCAGCGATCTGCCGATCTATTCCATTGAGGGTGCTCGCATTCGCGGCCCAGGCGCCCGGTGCCGTTCGGCACAGGAAAAAAAACAGGGGGGACTGATCCAAATGATCCGTCGGATTGCATTACTGATCGTTTTATCGGCGATAGTTTTCGTCGCTGGTAGCGAGAGCTGCCAGGCCCAACAGGCCTATGGTCGTTCGTGGGGCGCTTCACGGCCTTCTCACGATTGGGACCGATTCTACCACTACCCGTACGTGTACTACCCGCAAAACTACTGGACGGACCAGTACTACCGCAGTAGTAACAGCTTGTACTACCGCTATCCGGCTGAAATGCGGATTCCGGTCTACAATAAGAAGTGGCACAACTATTATCCCAGCTGCCGCCTCTATCACAGCGGGCATCACTTTCAACTGGACGTTTTTTAAGCCGACGCTGCTCGGACTTGAAAGAATCACCGACCCACGGCAAAAAACTTCGGCTACGGTTTGCGCTTTTTTAGCCAAGCCGATCAGCGGGTTGGCGTTTGCCCTGTCGGATCCGTCATAGATTTTTAACCGTTTGTCGATCGGCAAAATTGGTAAAGGATTTCGGCGGCTTGTTCCAGTTGCACGGCCTCGACCCACTCGTCTTTCGTGTGGGCCTGAGCAATATCGCCAGGTCCAAAGACGACGGCGGGCAGGTCCGCCCCCGCGAGTGTACTCGCGTCGGTTCCGTAGGGAACTCCCAAGCATTCTGCCGCATGTCCACAGGTGCGAATCACTCGTAAGAGAGAGCGAGCCAGATCTCCATTGAGCCGATCAGACAAACCGGGCGCGGCTAAAAACGGAGTCTCATGGCTGAAGTCGGTGTCAGCCATTTGAGTCTCCAAGAAGTCAGTAACATGTTGAAGCGCGCTGTCGGTCTGTTCTTCCGGAAGCAAACGACGATCGATCTCCACGGTACAAATATCGGGAACCGTGTTCACGCTCAGGCCGCCTTCAATCATCCCCACGCTCAAGCTGGGCTGGCCGACCAACGGGTGAGAATCCAACTCCGGAACCACCTCGCGGGCATAAACTTCCAAATGGGCAAGCAAGCGAGCCATGGAATAAATCGCGTTCTTTCCCTTGTCTGGCATCGAACTGTGGGCCGCTTTCCCGCGTGTCTGGCATCGCCAACGTACGGTTCCCTTGTGGGCTGTCACAACGTTTAAGCCGGTTGGTTCTGCCACGATGATCAGATCGGGAGCTTTGGGGAGGAGGGGGGAATGCCCCGTTTCCCAGAGATGGCGCAAATGGCGCGCGCCATCGAAACCATTTTCTTCGTTGATTGTGCAGGCAAAAACCACGTTGGCCGCACCGGGGGGGCGTTCCCGTGCCAGTCGTGCCACGCTAGACAACATGGCAGCCATTCCTCCCTTGATGTCACATGCTCCTCGGCCATAAAGCCGCCCATTCTCTAGTTTGCCGCCAAATGGATCAATCGTCATGCCGTCGATGGGAACTGTATCTTGGTGCACTTCGAGCAGGATCGTGAGTTCAGCGTTCGCAGAATCCACGCGGGTGATCACATTCTCTCGACCCGGTAGAACTTCGTACCGTTCGCTCGGCAGCTCGAGACGACTGAATTGAGTCGACAGGAAGTCGGTCAGTCGGCCTTCGAGGTAGGGCGATTCGGTGAAGTCGCGTCCCATCGGGTTAACGCTGGGGATTCTCACAAGTTCTTGAGCGAGCTTGACTGCGTCAAATAACGGTTCTTTGCTCATGAATTAGCTCCTGAATGGCATGGTCATGTTTCCAGCTTGACCTTGGCAATGTCGACCACTACGATGCCTGTGCACTCGGCGTTTTAGCCGGGTTTTTATTGCGATTCGCTTGTGATATTATTCACAAAGTAGCGACTTTCATTTGTAAAGCCTTTATTTGCAACGGATTACAGCGATGGGGATGCTTCCCGTCTTTGTCTTCGCCGTCGCCTCCCTGTCCGTGGCAGCCGGCATGTTGATTGCTGGCTCCCTGTTGGGGCCCCGCCGCAGGGGTGACGTGAAGCGTATGCCGTACGAAAGCGGCATGGACCCGATCCACGACACACGGCGGCGATTCGATGTTCGATTTCATTTGGTGGCCATCGCCTTTTTAATTTTTGACGTGGAGTTATTGTTCCTTTACCCGTGGGCTGTTGCTAGTCGAAATTCGGAAGGAATCGATTTCGCGATCTCTGAGAATTTAATCTCTGGGCGAGGTCTCGTTTTCGGAGGTGTTCTGTTTTTCTTATTCCTGGTCATCGCTGGCCTTATCTACGAATGGCGAAAGGGCATTTTACGATGGCGATAGATCTCCCCGATAACGTGATGATCGGTCAATTGGATTCGTTAGCCAACTGGTGTCGGAAGAACAGCCTCTGGCCCATGCCTTTTGCCACCGCCTGTTGTGGCATTGAGCTGATGGCGACCGGGGCCAGTCGCCACGATCTGGCTCGGTTTGGAGCGGAAGTTTTTCGGTTCAGTCCTCGGCAGTGCGATCTGATGATTGTTGCCGGCCGTGTTGTGATGAAAATGCTTCCTGTGTTGCAGCGAATTTGGCAACAGATGCACGAACCGAAGTGGTGCATTTCGATGGGGGCTTGTGCTTCGACCGGCGGGGTGTTTGATACTTACTGTGTGGTTCAAGGCGTTGACCGATTCATTCCGGTCGATATGTACATCCCTGGATGTCCGCCCCGACCTGAGCAATTGATCCAGGGCATCATTGACTTGCAGGACAAGATTCAGCGAGAGGGGACGCTTCGCGGAGACGAGTTTGATTTACCCCAACGCCAGTTGCGAAAGCGCGCCCTGATGGAACTGCCTGTGGTTGGACAGACCCCCGTTTTCGCTCCCCACCTGCGAGAAGAATGATTTTATGAACGAATCCACCATTGGAGCGATCCAATCGCGATTCGAGCGTGTGATCCACAGCGAATTCCGCGATCAGAGTCGTGTTGTCGCCGCGGTAGCCGACTCTCCTCAGATCTTTCAGTTTCTGAAAGATGAGCTCGGTTTTGATCTGCTAGTGGACATCACATGTGTGGATTATTTGCATTTCCGCCAAGCGGAACACCGGTTCGGTCTCGTTTATCTGTTGGCAAAGTCGGATGTGGGGGAGCGTTTGACGATCCGCTTGATGTTGGATGAGCCTCATTTGAACGTCAGTTCGGTCGTCTCATTGTGGCAAGCAGCCAACTGGATGGAGCGCGAGATTTGGGACATGTTCGGGATCCGTTTTGACGGTCATCCGGATCTGCGTCGAATCCTGCTGCCCGACGAGTTTACCGCACATCCGTTGAGGAAAGACTATCCCCTGCAAGGGCGAGGTGAGCGGCATAATTTTCCTGTCATCACCCGACACGAAGCGTAGACCTTATCTGAAAGATTCAAGCCAACGATGCCCATCGTAGCCGCCGATCCCAGCAAGCATTCGGATACCAGCCAGGATTACCTGTGGACACTCAACTTTGGTCCTCAGCACCCTGCCACGCACACCACCTTGAGGATTGTGCTGAAACTGGATGGGGAACGTGTGGTGGAGGCTGTGCCTGACATTGGCTATCTGCACTCCGGTTTTGAGAAAATTGCGGAGGAGCTGGACTACAATCAATATGTGACCGTGACAGACCGGATGAATTACATCTCTCCGATGGCCAATAATGTGGCGTGGCATCATTCGGTCGAGCAGTTGTTGGGAATCGAGATCACGCCGCGGTGCAAATACATCCGCGTGATCATTGCCGAACTCGCTCGGATTAGTGACCACTTGTTGTCTGTGGGGGCGATGGGGCTCGACACGGGGGCGTTCACTTTCTTTTTGTATGCCTTCTATCAACGCGAACGCATCTACGACATTTTTGAATCGCTGTGCGGAGCCCGTTTTACCAACAGCTACACGCGTGTCGGTGGAGTCAGTCACGACATGACCCCGTTGGTGATTGAGAAAATTCGCAGTTTTCTGCAGGATTTTCCTCGTACCTTGGATGACATGGGACGCTTACTCAATCGCAACCGCATCTTTGTTGATCGGACCAAAGGCGTCGGCATGCTGACGAAAGCGGAGGCGACCAATCGCAGTGCGAGTGGTCCCGTGGCACGGGCGAGTGGAGTCACTCGTGATTTGAGAAAAGACGAACCCTATCTCTCCTACGGAGACTTCGATTTTCAAGTTTGTTGTGCGAAGGCCGGTGACTGCTTTGCTCGTTATTACGTGCGAATGGAAGAAATTCGGGAAAGTCTGAAGATCGTTTCGCAAGCCGTGGAGAATCTACCGGCCGGTCCCGTCAATATTGGCGTTGATGATCGGGCGGCTTTGCCGGAAAAACAGCAGGTCTATCAAACCATTGAGGGCACGATCACGCATTTCGAATTGGTGATGGCGAACCGGGGCATCGAGGTTCCGCAGGAGGAATCCTACGCAGCCACCGAGGCACCCAATGGCGAATTAGGTTTTTACATTGTCGGTGACGGAAGCAATGTGGCTTATCGGGCTCGTTGCCGTCCGCCGTCGTTCATGCATTTTGCGATGTTTCCTCATTTGATTCACGGTCACACACTGAGCGACGTGGTCGCTGTACTGGGAAGTCTAAACATTATTGCGGCTGAGTTGGATCGATGAACACATCAACAGAACGCGTTTTGACGGACGAAATGGTCGCGGAAATTAAGGCGTTTTTTCCTCGCTATCCGATTCGACAAGCGGTCACGTTACCGGCGTTGCACATCGTTAATCAGCACCTTCGTCATGTTCCTCTGCAGGCGGTGGTGGAAGTTGCTGAGCTGTTGGAGTTGGCGCCCGCCGAAGTGCAAGACACGCTTTCGTTCTACGGATTTTTTAAGCAAGATGCCCCCCACGGTGAGACGCGAGCCTGGGTGTGCCGGTCGATCAGCTGTGCGTTGCGTGGTGGCGAGGAAATTCTGCAGCACATGTGTGACCAGCTGGGCATTGAACCAGGCGAGACAACAGCGGATGGTAGGCTCACTCTCGAGTTCGGTGAATGTCTCGGAGCTTGCGACTTTGCACCCTGTATGCTGGCCGGTGCTGAACTCCACAAAAACTTAGATCGGCAGTCGGCTGAGAAGTTCATCAATTCTGTCGAGAAGTAACAAGGTTGCGATTGTGTCCGAATTTGAGCCCGTTTTGTTGGCAAATGTCGACAAAGAGAACAGCCACACCCGCGATGTTTATGAACAGTCGGGGGGCTATCAGACGCTGCGTAAAGCGTTCGACATGGGGCGTCCCGAGGTCGTGGAAGCCGTCAAGGATAGTTCGCTGCGTGGGCGGGGTGGGGCCGGTTTTCCCTGTGGATTGAAATGGACGTTCTTGCCGAAAGATCATCCGGGCCCAATTTACTTTTGTTTGAATGCGGATGAGAGCGAACCTGGCACGTTCAATAATCGCATTCTGATGGAAGAGGATCCCCATCAGGTTTTGGAAGGGCTGATCATCAGTTGCTTCGCGACTCGAGCAACGACTGCTTACATTTATCTCCGGTACGAGTACCCGCTCTGTTACGATCGTCTTCAGGCGGCGATCGATGAGTGTTACTCGGCTGGCTATCTTGGCCAAAATATTTTGGGCAGCGGCTACGATTTGGATGTGTTCTTGCATCGTGGTGCAGCGGCTTACATTTGTGGAGAAGAAACGGGGCTGATCGAGAGTTTAGAAGGCAAACGGGCTTGGCCGCGAATCAAACCGCCGTTCCCGGCTGTGGAGGGCGTTTTTCACAAGCCAACGGTGGTGAACAATGTCGAAACGGCAGCTTGTGTTCGACACATTATCGATCGGGGTGCCGATTGGTTTAAGTCGATCGGGATTCCCCCCGACCCCAGCAATCCGCGAGACCCCGGAAGTTTCGGCCCTAAGCTGTACTGCCTGAGTGGTCATGTGGAAAGACCTGGCTGTTACGAAGCGCCCCTTGGGATCACCGCTCAAGAGCTGATCGATCGCCACGGTGGCGGTGTTTGGAAGGGTCGGAAAGCGAAAGCGGTCATTCCCGGCGGAATCAGTATGGGTATTCTCGGGCCGGACGAGCTTGATTGTCCGTTGGATTTCGCTGGGCCGGGCAAATATGGATGTCTCGGTTTGGGAACTGCCGCCGTTGTCGTCATGGACGATTCCGTATCGATGGTTGACTTTCTGCACAACAGCGCTCGATTTTTCGCTCATGAAAGCTGCGGCCAATGTACTCCGTGCCGAGAGGGAACTTCCTGGGCGCTGAAAATGCTGGAACGCATTCGCGCTGGTCGAGGTCGCCTGAAGGATCTCGAACTGTTGCTGGAAATCGGCGATTCCATTGGGATCATGCCAGGAACCACCATCTGTGGTCTCGCCGATGGGGCTGCTTGGCCTCTGAAGAATGCAATTCGGAAATTTCGCGATGAATTCGAGGAGTACATCAAACGCACGAATCCAAGCGGATTCGCACGGACCGAACCGGTTCCTGCCTTAGATCTGGGTATCGCCCACTAGAGAGAAAGTGCCGTATCAATGGCAAAGGTTTACATCAACGGCGAAGAGCTGGAAATTGGTGCCGAAGAACGTCTCAACGGTATACAGGCTGCTGAGCGAATGGGGGTTGAGGTACCGCATTATTGTTGGCATCCGGGGTTGTCGGTCGTGGCCAGTTGCCGCATGTGTCTCGTTGAGACGGGCCGGCTCGATGCTGAATCGGGCGAAATATCGATGATGCCCAAACTCGTGCCTGCTTGCCAAACTCCGGCGACTGACGGAGCTGTCTTTGTCACCGACAGTGACAAAGTGACAGCCGCTCGTGAAATGGTCGAAGAAGATTTGTTGATTCGGCATCCGATCGATTGTCCGATCTGCGATAAGGCGGGCGAGTGTCACCTGCAGGATTATCACTTCCAACACGGTCGTCCCGAAAGACGGGCGGATATCAAGCCATTTACAAGTCGGCGTCGACCTATGGGGGACACGGTCACACTGTTCGTCGATCGGTGTGTGATGTGTAGTCGTTGTGTACGCTTTACACGTGAAATATCCGGTACCAAAGAGTTGATGATTGTGGATCGCGGTGCTCACGAGGAAATCGACGTGTTTCCTGGCTTTCCACTCGACAACAAGCTTTCTGGCAATGTGGTCGACCTGTGTCCCGTCGGTGCCTTGGGGGATCGCGACTTTCTATATTCTCAACGTGTTTGGTTTATGAAGCCGCATGATTCTGTTTGCGGCGGCTGTTCAACAGGCTGTTCCATTCACGTCGAAGAGAATCAGGATCAGGTTTATCGGCTCAAACCAAGAGAAAACCCCCACATCAACCAATGGTGGATGTGTGACGATGGCCGATATGGTTTTAAACACGTCCACAGCGAAAATCGGGTGACTCAGCCGCGTCGTAAAACGACGGCAGGCTATGTCGATGTTCAATGGAGTGATCTGCCCGAGGAGTTGGATAAGGTGTTACGAGACGCAGGTCGTTTGGCCGCCGTTGTTTCACCGCATTTGACCGTCGAAGAAGCCTATCTGCTCTGTTCCTATCTCAAGCAATTGGACCCCGAGGTCCTGCTTGCTGTCGGCCCGATTCCCCGCGTTGGCGAGGATGAATCTTTTCCGAATGGTTTTACCATTCGAGCAGAAAAATGTCCGAATCGTCGAGGTGTGGAGGCGATCGTCAGTCGGATGGCGGGAGGCCTGGTTTCATTTGAATCGCTTGCCGATAAACTAAATGAGCAATCGCCGGACGTGTTATGGGTGGCGGGAGCTTACCCCGCCGCCTGGATCGACGAGACGATGGCTGATCGGTTGACCGAGAATCGGCTAACCATCGTTCAGGATCTGTTTGAAACAGCTCTTTGGAGTCGGGCACACTATCAATTGCCAGCGGTGGCGTTTGCGGAGCGTCAAGGTTCCTACGTCAACGCGTGTGATCGTTTGCAGTCCTTTGACTGGGCGATTAGGCCCCCAGCGGGGGCGATGTCGGAAGGTCAATTGTTTTGGCGTTTACTAGGTCGGACCGGGCTGTTTAACGCGCGGAAGGTCATGGAAGAGATCGCTCGCGAAATCGCCTTTTTTGCTCCGGCGGCGGAGCCGGTCCCAGCCGTTGGTGTCGATCTGAAGGTCACTCAGCTGGCCGACGCGGAAAACTTAGGAGCCTCGGCATAGCGTGTTAGGCAATCCCCTGATCATGACGATCATCAAGACGTTTGTGGTACTCGGCGGTATCATGACCGCTGCGGCCTACTTCGTGCTGCTGGAGCGGCGCGTGGCAGCTTGGGTGCAGGACCGTCGCGGTCCGAATCGGGTGGGAATTCCGCTGACGAAAATTCGGCTGTTTGGACTCGGCCAACCGCTGGCAGACGGCCTCAAGATGATCTTAAAAGAAGAGTACTCGCCGGCGCAAGTCGATCGCCGACTCTTCATCTTGGCTCCGATTATCATCATGACGGCCGCACTCGCCGTCTACGCCGTCATTCCTTTTGGAAGTGTGCTACCGCCGATCCCAGCCCTGGGGATCGATCAACCGATTCAGTTGGTTGTTGCGCCGCAGTTGGATGTCGCGATCATTTATGTCTTCGCGCTGTCCAGCATTGCCGTTTACGGAGTTGTGTTGGGGGGATGGGCTAGCAATAGTAAATACAGCTTTCTGGGAGGCCTGCGGTCAAGTGCTCAAATGATCGCTTACGAGTTGCCCTTGGGTTTAGCGATTCTCGCCGTGGTCTTGTCGAGCAGTTCATTACGATTAGATGAGATCATCCGAGCCCAAACGGATGGAGTCTGGTTCGCGTTGGCACAACCGCTGGGATTTGTTGTGTTCGTCGTCGCGGCCTTTGCGGAAGCAGGCCGTTTACCGTTTGATCTGCCGGAAGCGGAACAAGAATTGGTCGGCGGCTACCACACCGAATATTCAGGGATGAAACTGGTGCTGTTTTTGACCGCCGAATTTATTCATATGATCACGGCTTCTTTTTTGATCACGATCCTTTTCCTGGGGGGCTGGCACTTGCCCTGGATCACCGGATCGGGTGACGAGATTGGTTGGGGCGTTGCGATCTTGCGAATTTTGGTTCTGATGGGCAAGACGTTTCTGCTGATCTTCTTTTTTATGCTGGTTCGTTGGTCGTGGCCCCGTTTTCGCTTTGATCAACTGATGACATTGGCTTGGAAGGTCATGTTACCGCTTGGGGTGGTGAACTTGGTCGCAGTTGCGATTCTCAGCGAGCTGAGTCATCCCAATCAGTTCGGTGAGCAATTGAACTGGTTTTATTGTTCGGCCGTGGGATGGCTTGTCGCTTTATCAGCTTGGGCGATTGTGGCGGCCATCGGACCTTTGGTAACGGACAACCGACCTCAAACGTATTTCCAATCGTACGATGCCGACAAACGATGAACACAAACAGTCTTGAGAAAAGCCGATGAAAGCTGAGGATAAAGACATACGTTGGGTTGACGAACCGAAATTGGGGCTGGCGGGCCGCATGTACTTGCCGCTTATCTTTGGTGGTTTGTCGACGACGTCAAAACATCTCGTGAGCCCCAAAGTGACCGTCAGTTACCCGGAGGAAGAGCCCGAAATCGGGGACCCGCTGATCTATCGCGGAGTACACCGATTGAACCGCGACGAACAGGGACGCGTGAAGTGTGTGGCTTGCTTTCTTTGCGCAACAGCCTGTCCTGCCCACTGCATTGACATCGTCGGCACGGAAAGTCCGTGGCCCGATCGAGAGAAATACCCTCAAAGTTTTTCGATCGATGAGTTGCGTTGCATTTACTGCGGCATGTGTGAAGAAGCTTGTCCCGTCGACGCCGTGGAATTGACGAGCCTCTACAACCTGACTGGACGCAGTCGTGAGGAAATGGTGTTCGACAAAGAAAAGTTGCTCAGCGTCTACGACGAGACAAAAGATCAGGAGCCGATGAAATCCGCCCAGTACGGAGGCACGGTATGAATTCGGTGCTTGCCCTATCCGCGAGCTTAGCGGGAAACGCGACCCTCTCGAAGCTGCAAATGATTTTGTTGCTCGGGGTGGTGCTGCTGATCTGCTCGCTGTGGATGTTGCTCCCGAACGGGCGATCGATGGGGCGCGGTCGTCGGGGACTGGCTGTATCGCTGGGGTTAGCCGGACTAACGGTCATCTGGTGGCGGATACCAAGAATGCAGTTTGAAGCACAAGCCGAGTTTTGTGCTCTTGCCACAGTCACGATTGGCTCGGCGGTGGCGACCATCACTTCACGAAGTCCCGTCTACAGCGCAATCTGGTTTGCAGCTTCACTGCTCGGGACATCCGGGCTGTTTTTATTTCAAGGCGCCCAGTTTGTCGGCGTAGCCACGGTTGCGGTTTACGCCGGTGCCATTGTGGTGACCTTTTTGTTCGTGCTCATGTTGGCACAGCCGGAAGGGCATGCTTTTTTCGATCGCATCAGCTGGGGAAGTGTGCCCCGACTGGTGGCCGCAACGACGTCCGTTTGCTTCGCGGTTTTAATCGCGGCTTCGCTGTTCGATATTCAGGAATCAGAAATTACCGCTCAAACTTCCTTGCGTGATGTGATCGGCAATCGAATTTCACAAACCGATGGTTGTCACCTGCGGGGATTGACCATTTTGGATCAAGCGAACACTCGAAATTTGACGCTGCGGGTTGCGGCCCCTTTGGAAATGCGAGAGTCGATCCTTGCCCAGCGTTCTGAATTCATTGAGTTGTCCGAGCAAACGGTTATTGGGGAACAGCCAACTGAGGTGAAGATAGAGTTTGTTGATGTATTGGCTCAACGCCACGTCGCAAACCTGGGTGGCCAGTTGTTCAGTCGACATCTCATTGCGATTCAGGTTGCGGCTACGCTGTTGCTGGTGGCTCTGGTCGGTGCCATCGCGATTGCGAGTCGAGACCAAACTGAAGTACCGACAGAAGGAACTTCTGCATGACGGAATTTGCTCTGCTGCAAAACTACTTGCTGGTTGGTGGAATTCTATTTGCTCTCGGGCTCACAGGCTTCCTCACACGCCGCAATCTGATCGTGATCTTTCTCAGTGTCGAAATGATGTTGCAAGGTGTGTCACTCAGCCTCATCGCTTTTGGCCGTTTTCACGGTGATTGGGGCGGGCAAATGCTCGTGATTTTCATTATCGCGGTCGCAGCCTGCGAGGCCGGGGTCGCACTGGCGCTGGTCCTTGCCCTCTGCCGAACTGCCGGGAACCTGGACGTTACGGCTTGGCAGCGGGTTCGAGAGGACGGCACCGAGTCGTTTGTCGATCGCGAAGTTCCCGAAGATGCGTTTGAGCAAGAATCGTGGCCTGTGTTGACTCCGGCAGGCGTGCGCCCCGAAAAGGATCCTCAGCAGGAACCCTACCGCAGCCATGTATGATCTCCGCATTCTGTTGATTCTTATCCCTGCGTGTCCGTTGTTGGCGGCGATCCTGATCGCTGTTCTCGGACCAAGAGTGTTGCGCGAAAAAAGTCATCTTCCGGTGATTTTTGCACTGTTGATTTCATTCGTCTGCAGCTTGGCCGTCGTGATGGAAATCCACCACCGTGCGGGCCTAGTGAGCGAAACCGGTGTGGCTGCCCATGTGGGAGTTGCGGAGGTTCAGTCGCTTTGGACCTGGGCCCAGGTCGACGATGCTTATCGCATGCCGGCGGGAGAATCCGTGCCCTTTTCGATTGATGTGTCGCTACGTGCGGATGGTCTCACCGCTTTAATGTTGCCGACCGTGACCTTCATCGCGATGCTCGTCGCGATTTATGGTGCCGGCTACATGCATGGCGACCGCGGGTACTGGCGATTTTTCGCGTACGTCTCGCTGTTTGTGTTTTCGATGACGATGCTGGTCCTGGTAAGCAATTTCTTGATGCTCTTCGTATTCTGGGAGGCGGTGGGGGTCTGCAGCTATTTACTCATCGGATTTTGGTACGAAAAGGAGGGTGCCGCGGCGGCGGGGATGAAGGCCTTCTTAGTGAATCGTGTCGGTGATTTTGGATTCGCCCTGGCGATCTTTCTGATTTGGGTGAACTACGGAACGCTCAACTTTCACGACGTGGGTGGTATCCCCGGTGTGATGGGAGATCAGCGACTGAGTGGGCAATTGGCATTTGTTGGAGGCGGTGTCGCAACCGCCATCTGCTTGCTTTTGATGCTGGGTGCATGTGGGAAAAGTGCTCAATTTCCCCTCCACGTGTGGTTGCCGGATGCGATGGAGGGTCCGACTCCAGTAAGTGCTTTGATCCATGCAGCGACAATGGTTACGGCGGGGGTTTACATGGTGACCCGATGCACTCCTTTGTTCCATGCATCGTCCGACGCTCAGCTGGTCGTGGCCTGTGTGGGAGGTTTTACCGCGTTGTTGGCCGGATTAATTGCGTTGACCCAATACGATTTGAAACGAGTACTGGCTTACTCCACAATCAGCCAGTTGGGCTATTTGTTCCTGGCCTTGGGGACCGGGACGATTGGCGGTATTTGCGCCGCAATGTTTCATCTGTTCACCCACGCGTTTTTCAAAGCACTCCTGTTTCTTGGAGCCGGGAGCGTGATGCATGCGATGGGCGACGTGATCGACATGAGGCGATTCGGGGGACTTCGGCACCTCATGCCTTGGACGCACCGCACTTTTCTGATTGGGGCGTTGGCCCTTGCAGGTGTCTTCCCCTTCGCAGGTTTTTGGAGCAAAGATCAAATTGTGGCCGCCGTTCATGACGAGAGCCACTCGCATGCCGAGGTTCACCATACACGGGCAAGCGATCCAAACACGACTCATACTGTACGGACGGCTGTGAGCGATGCTGCTGATGAGAATTCTGACCGTCGGGCCAAGATTTTTGACTGGCTCTATCGGATTTCCCTCGGCGTGGCATTTTTGACCTCCCTGTACACTTTTCGAGCCTACTACATGACTTTTTTTGGGCCGGAAGTGATTCCGTCCGAGGCCGGGCATCATGCCCACGAGTCGCCACCCTCGATGTTGATTCCATTGGGAATCTTGGCGATTCTTGCCTTTAGCATCGGCTGGATGCTCGATCATGCCACGCTAATCAATTTCTTGTCTAGCACCCCGTCACTTGCCTACGTAACGCCTGCCGGATACCAGCCTGTATTTCACCTGGACATTGCGGTGAAAAGCACATTAGTGGCGCTGGCGGGAGTCGGACTCGCATCTTATCTGTACCTGGGGCATCATCGTGAAGCCAACGCGCTCTCCAAGTTGTTTGGCTCCTTGCGCCGGCTTTCGTACCACAAGTTTTACTTTGACGAACTTTATCATTTCGGGATCATCTGGCCATTGCGATGGTTGGCCCAACTCAGTTATTTGTTCGATAAATGGATTGTTGACGGGATTGTTAATCTGATTGGTCAATTGCCGGTGCGATTGGGAAGCAGCATACGTGGTTGGCAGCATGGTTTGATTCCTGCCTACAGCTTGATGATGGCGTTGGGCACCCTGATCATTTTAATCCTCGGCAAGATTCTTTGGGGCGGAGGATGATGTCGAAATGAATTCCTCGATATTCTTGTTGATTTCGATCGTCTTGCCGATCTTGGGATCCATCCTGATTTGCTCGCTTGGTGCGGGCAGTGTGGTACTTGTTCGTCGTGTAGCGCTTTGTGTTTCGCTCGTGACTTGCTTCACCGCCTTTTTGGTGGTTAGCCGTTTCGAACCCACCGGCGACATTTACATGGCCGAACAGCTGGATGCGGCCGCGAAAGACCCATCCATTCTGAAAACCTTTGACCCGGCGACGACCGCGTTTGCCAGCACAGAATACGAATGGCTGCCCGCCTCGACCGGAATCGATGTTCGATTTTCCATCGGGTTGGATGGTTTGAGTGTTTGGCTCTACGCGCTCACGGCACTGCTGATGCTTAGTGCAGTGCTCGTGAGTTGGACGGCAATCACGGAACGGGTTGCTTTGTTCTACGGTATGCTGCTACTTCTCGAAGCGGGCTGCTTGGGTGTCTTTGCGGCGCGAGATTTAATCCTCTTTTACATCTTCTTCGAGTTTACCCTGATTCCATTGTTTTTCTTGATTGGGATTTGGGGGAGCGAGCAGCGGCGATTTGCAGCCCAAAAGTTTTTCTTGTTCACGTTGGCCGGCAGTCTGTTGACCTTTATCGGACTGTTGACCATCGTCATTTCAGTTCATCAGCAGATGATGAATCAGGGGATGGGGCACGGTGCGATCAGTTGTTCGATTCCGGAATTGGTCGTCCGATTGACTTGCTTTCCCCTAGCGAACAGTTTGCAATCTTGGGTGTTTTTGGCCTTATTTGTAGGTTTTGCCATCAAAGTCCCCCTTTTTCCCTTCCACACTTGGTTGCCACTTGCCCACGTTCAGGCGCCGGCCGCTGGAAGTGTTTTTCTGGCGGGAATCTTGTTGAAGATCGGGACGTTTGGCTTTTTGCGATTCAACATTCCGATGTTACCCGAGGCAACTGTTGCCTTTGCCCCCGTGCTGCTTTGGTTAGCGGTGATTGGAATTATTTATGGCGCGTTCGTGGCGTTGGCCCAGTCGGACATGAAACGCCTGGTTGCCTACTCGAGCGTGAGTCACCTTGGGTTTTGTATGCTTGGATTGTTTGTCCTAAATCCGTTAGGAGTCCAAGGTGCTACCTTGCAAATGATTAATCATGGTATTTCGACAGGTGCACTTTTCGCACTGATCGGCATGTTATATGAGCGATATCATACGCGTGAAATTTCGGACTTTGGCGGTCTTGCCAAGCGACTACCTATTTTTGCTTTCTTCATGCTGTTGTTCACATTTTCGAGTATCGGATTGCCTGGGCTGAACGGCTTTGCCGGTGAGATCCTGATTCTAGCGGGAGCTTTTCAACGGGGTTGGGCCCAGCAGGCTGGACCGTGGGGAGCTCAGCTAAAAATAATCTCTGTGATCGCAGTTTTCGGCGTGGTGCTGGGCGCTTGGTATATGCTGTCGCTGGTTAAACGCGTCTTTTTTGGCGAGCTGAAAGAGCCCTCCGGGCAGGACGCCGAAGGTGAGCTACCTGGCGACTTGACTGGCCGTGAGATTTGGGCGTTAGTGCCGCTTGCCATTTTGGTATTTTGGATCGGGTTGTATCCGAAATTCTTCCTGGATCGGATGCAGCCCACGATCGACTATTCGATTCAAGCCGCTCGCCAAGCCGCAGACCGTCCGCCTGCGGCGCTGGCTTCGACGCGGAACAGAGAGGAAAGTCAACCAAGTGCCCGTTAACGCCGAAACCATTGTCAATTTGTTGCCGGAAGTGACGCTCGTGTTGCTTGCGGTCGTCATTCTGATTGGTGGAACCTTCAATCGGTCAAAACTGAGTTGGACGATTGTTTCGCTGTTCATCTTCGGCGTTGTGGCTGTCATGCTTTCGCGGCAGCCCACCGCGGCGCAGGTTGTTGCCGCGGGACCGTTGCGATTCGATGGCTTCTCGCAATATTTTCGCTGGACGGCACTCGGTCTCGGCGGGCTTTTTACGCTGTTTGCCACTCAAAGTCGGCAGTTTAAGCTGTTTCCTGAACTCCTCGCTGCGCTTGTTCTGATTGTTACCGGGCTTATGGTTGTGAGTTCGGCCGCTGACCTCGTGATGATGTTTCTTGGATTTGAACTGATATCGATCCCGACCTATGTCTTGTTGTTCATCGGCAAGTCGGATCGTCAGTCTGATGAAGCAGCGGCAAAATACTTTTTCCTGAGCATTCTTTCGTCCGCTCTGATGTTGTACGGGTTTGCGTCACTCTATGGCGTGACCGGTGAAATTGAATTTCAGTTAATCCGGGCCAGTTTGCAGGCCGATTCGGCTCCGCTGCTTCGCTCGTTTCTTCCGATATCGCTGGTGGCGATCATTGCCGGGTTGGCCTTCAAGGTGGCTGCGGTTCCCTTCCACTTCTACGCACCAGATGTTTATCAGGCGACCACTAACTTGAATGCGGCCGTATTGGCGATTGTGCCCAAGATGGCCGGCGTTATTGGGTTGGTCCGCATTTTGATTGCGGTTTATCCTCGCGAGTCACTTTTCCCCTGGCAGCTTGCGATCGTTTTGGCGGTGTTGACGATGACGCTCGGCAATGTCGCCGCACTCTGGCAAAACAATCTGCGGCGTTTGCTGGGCTATTCTTCGATTGCCCACGCGGGATATCTGCTGATTGGATTGGCGGCGGCGTTGGGGGGGCAAATCGATGCGGCGACCACGCAAGACGCGATCACAGCGATGGTGTTCTATGTGGTTGTTTATTCGGTGGCAACGATTGGTGCTTTCTCGGTGCTCGCTTATCTAAGTGATGACGATTTCAGTTTTTCTCAGCTACGCGAGCTCGCTGGACTGGCTCGCACGCATCCTGTGATTGGTGCTTGTCTGGCGGTTTGTATGTTCTCACTGAGTGGCATCCCTCCCTTAGCGGGATTTTGGGGTAAGCTGACCTTGTTCAAGTCGGCCTTGGATGTCGGTCTTTCGAGCTCGGGTGGGACGCGGTACTGGTTTATTGTGCTTGCGGTCTTGGGGGCTTTGAACGCAGCGATTGCGGCCGCATATTATTTGAGAGTGATCGGCGTGATTTATTTCAATGCCGATGAGTCCTCCCCGAAAAAGCCACCGCTAGGAAATCCGGGAGCTGGCTTGGTGGCATTATTGAGTGTTTGGATTGTGATTGGCATCGGGCTGTTTACATCCGGTGCGATGCTCCGAGCAGAGGCAGCGGCTCGATCGGTCTCGGTGGTCAAATCGGTGGATCCCGAGTTGACGTTGGTGACCAAGCCACGTCGACCTTAACGCTTCGCGAAGAAAAAAATGGCCAGATCTGGCAAAAAGAACTCGCTTGGTTCGCTGTTCGACGAGGCGGACTGCCCCATTTATGTACTGGATGCGGATCGTCGACTGCAGTACTGCAATCAAGCATGTTGTCGCTGGACTGACTGTGCGTCTGATCAATTGTTGGGAGTCCGTTGGGATTACCATTCGCTTGAGAACGCCCCGCCTCTTGCCACGGAATCATCAAAAGATCGTGTGTCAGCTGGCCTGTGTCCGTCGCTTGATGCGTTTTCAGGCGTGAGATCCCGTGGAATCGTAGCTTTGCCGGGTTCTTGTCAACGGCGCGAGGCAGAATTCATTCCGCTTTCGCTCGGTGCTGACGTGACCAGCGTGTTGGTGCTCGTGGCTCCTCAGGATCTTACTTGCCAGCCGTTGTCGGAAGCGTCAGATGCGTTTGAACCGGCCAAGCTTCATGAGCAGCTGCAATATTGGCGCAATGTTCAGCGCGACGTCTACCGCCTCGACAACTTGGTTGGAAGTAGCGTGCAGATGCAGCGCGTGCGGGATCAGGTGCGTCTTGCTTGCGCCGGTCAGGGGGCGGTGCTCGCCGTGGGCTCACCAGGTTCCGGGCGAGAGCGGATGATGCGAACGATCCATTCGTCCAGATCCCAATCGGCTCAGATCGCTTTGATTCCTTTGGATTGCCGTCTTCTGGACAGCGAGTTGATGCGGTCGACGATGGACAACGTGATCCGCGAGTCCAGCGAGCTGGAGGGATCGGGCGGTGTCGATCTGCTCTTGTTGGATGTCGATCAGCTATCCCTTGATTGTCAGATTGTGTTATTGAATTTTCTGTGTTTGGAAGAATTGAACGTGACAGCGTTGGCGACCGCAGGTACGGATTTGGTGACGCTGGCGAAAAAAGCCGGATTCGTGGCCGACTTGGCTGAAAAACTCACGACGTTGGTGATTCGACTGCCGACTTTGTTGGAGCGTCCAGACGATCTACCGCTACTGATTCAGGTGGCCATCGAAAATCAAAACGCGGCAGGTGGTAAGCAGGTACTCGGTACCACCCAGCGCGCGATGGATCTATTGTTGGCCTATCGTTGGACTGGAAACGTGGATCAGTTGTTTGAGTTTGTTCGACAGGCCCATCGTTGCGCAGCAGGGGTGCTGATTACCGAACAGGATCTGCCAGACGCGATCAGTTTGTCAATTGATGCTGATCGCTATCCGCACCGGCAGGTCGAGACGATCGAGTTGGAGTCTTATCTGGCCAACATTGAAAGGGAATTGATCCAAAGGGCCCTCGTGACGTCTGGTGGCAACAAGGCTCAGGCGGCACGTCTGTTGGGTATCTCACGCGGTCGGCTACTCCGCCGACTGGAAACATTGAAAATTTCATCCTGACCGATCGGGATCAGTGGGCGTCGCTATGCGGGAATTGGTGATTTGTGAAAAGACGGGTGAATGGGCTGCGGTCTTTCGACGGCATTTCGAGCAAGTCTTTGAAACGCGGTTCTTGGCCGACTGTGGCCGTTTTGTCGAAGCCCATCCTCAGGCAGTGACTGTGTTGGAAACCGGATGTTGGGAGCCGGCCGAGGTGGCAGATTGGGTGACAAGCATCCGAGCGGGCTTCCCCGATCTGTTAATTCTGGCCATTGTTTCTCGGGAAAGCTCGGGCACGTGGCACTGTTGGCTGCGAGAAATGGGTGTGAGCGATCTGCTTGCTTCTTTTCAGGATGTTCCACGTGTTAAACACCAGGTTCAGCGACACTTTCAGCGGTTTCGCAGCGGGCCCCTGTCGCTCGAGCAGCGAATTTGGAACAATTTACCCTGGTCCTGAAGTCACCCGTGCGGGCGGTTACAGCGACCTGGAACCTTTAGCATATGAGGTGATTCATGGCCGGTGGTGCGTTAGATGCTGCGGTGGTTAAAGCAGCAATGCAAAACTTCAAGGATCCCGAAACGGGGCGTAGCGTCGTTGACATGTCGCAAGTCAAGGATCTGGCGATTGAGGATCGACGTGTTTGTGTGACTCTCGCACTGACCACGCATTCTGCTCCGCTTTGGGATGAGACATATCGAGAGGCAGAGCAGCATTTGAAGGCCGCTTTGCCACAGGCCAGCGAGATCAAGGTTGAACGTGCAGTCCTTGATCGGCGGCCCGAAAAGATTGGTGAAATTGGACTCGCTGCGAAGTCGGTAATCGCGGTCGGATCGGGCAAAGGTGGTGTCGGCAAAAGCACCGTCGCTTCGGCACTTGCCTACGGCTTGCAACGTTCAGGATCTGTCGTCGGACTTGTCGATGCAGACGTGTACGGGCCGAGTATTCCCCATCTGCTTGGCGTAAGTGGGCGACCGGAGATTCTCAACAATCGGATTCAGCCGATCGAGAAGGATGGCATCCGAGTGATGTCGATGGGCTTCCTGGTACCGCCCGGGGAAGCGGTTGTCTGGCGTGGGCCGATGCTGCACGGAGCCATCACACAATTCTTGCGTGATACTGAATGGGGTGAGCTTGATTATCTGATCATCGACATGCCTCCAGGAACCGGAGACATTGCGCTGACGCTCTCCCAGCTGTTGCCCCTTTCCGGTTCGGTCGTCGTCTGCACGCCCCAAGAGGTTGCCTTGTTGGATGCGGTCAAAGCGATCGCCATGTTGCGGAAGGTCAATATTCCAGTGCTTGGCATGGTGGAGAACATGAGTGGCTTCATCTGCTCGGATTGCAACAAGCGATATGACATATTTGGCAGTGGTGGTGCCAAGAAACGTGCTGAAGAGCTCGAGGTGCCCTTCTTAGGCGAGATTCCGATCAACGTGGGGATTCGTACCAGTGGCGACAAAGGGCAAATGAACGCCGTTTTTGAGGACGAGGCGACACGTCCCTATTTGGAGCAGCTGACGCATCAGTTGGTGAGGAATTTGGCCCAGCAGGTGATGGAAGAGCCACCGCTTCCGACCCTCAACGTCCTGTAGACGCTCTTTATGGCAGGAAAGGCCATCGCAGTCGGCGATGAGCCGAGGAGTGCATGTCAGTTTGGGGGAAGTGGGGCTGTGTTCGATTCTGGTTAGATCGATGCCCTCTTGGCGCAAAACTAGAGCCGCCTGAATGATCACAAGCGGCTCTGTCTCGTTGTATCGCGCCCAAACGCGGCAAATTGCCGCAATGGTCTAGCGTCGCTTCTTCTTGGCTGCCTTACGCTTAGCGGTCTTCTTCTTGGCGACCTTGCGCTTAACGGCCTTTTTCTTAGCGGTTTTCTTTTTGGCAGTCTTCTTTTTGGCAGTCTTCTTTTTGGCTACCTTTTTCTTGGCTACCTTCTTCTTGGCTGCCTTTTTCTTGGCTACCTTCTTCTTGGCTACCTTCTTCTTGGCAACCTTCTTTTTAGCGACCTTACGCTTGACGGCCTTCTTAGCGGCTTTCTTGCGAGTCGCCTTCTTCTTCTTGGCCACAGTTCGTCCTCCGTTGAAAAAGTACTGGCGAGTTCCGTCTCAAATGGCTTCCGTTATGCCTTGAGCCTTCGAGTCTTACTCACCTTCAATCGTAATCCCGATATCGGGTTTTCACATTACTGAAATCCGTTCCAAGTCTGATCAATGCCAACCTACTCTCTGGTGAACCTGAAACAACGAGTTGAAAACATGCGTGCAAAACGTCGCTTATTTTTCGTAATCTTTAGAATCCAAAACTGTTCGTCAACCCCAAGTTTAATCTTTTGTTGTAATTCTTTGTCTCTTCTTATGCATGAAAACGTCGTTGTCATTGTTGAAATGTGTTGATGAATCAACGTTCGTTGCTTCACGGTTAGCTTTTGCGTGACAGGCTGATTGATCTCTTTGAATTTACGTTAGAAGTGTGACGTGATTATGTCATACGACTATTGCGTTGCTTTGTGGAGATCGCGTTTTACGCTGTTTTTAAAGGGGTGTGACGTTGTTCGATTTTTTTACCAGCCGCGTCCGTATCCACTGCCACGACCGGTGTACGCTTGCAAAGTTTGGTAACTCGAGTACGCGAGCATGCCGAACATGATCATCAAATAGCTGTCTCGATTTGTCAGCGCAAAGAGGGCAACAGCACCCGCCGTAAAAACTGAAAGCAAAAGAGAATTTTTTATGCCGTCAGTACGACTAAAGATCACAAATAGCTCGCGAGAGATCTGTCCGCCGTCGAGTGGATAGATTGGTAGTAAGTTTAACAATGACCAGTAGACGCTGATGTAGAGGAAGTAAAGGACAAACCAAAATACACTCAGTGGTGGAGATGGCGCGTCGATAATTGGTAAGAGATTTCCAACAAAGCCACCGAGCGGAACCGAGTAGCCGAGGAGCAGCAGACTGATAACCATTAATAACGCGCCGCTGAGTTGCGCGACGGGACCGGCGAAGGAAATCGCGATTTGGCGATATGGGTCCCGAGCATTCATCGAATGGCTGTCAGGAACCGCCAAGCCACCAAAGTGATAAAGCACTATGTGACAATGACTTCCGAAGTATCGGAAGGCAAAAGCGTGCCCCAATTCATGGATCAGAATTGAGATTCCGACGGCCAAAATCCAGGCCAAGAGCAGGGGGGGATCGCCTTCGGTGCTCCCGTAGCCAAGCAGCACAGCAGCGATCCAAAAGAAAGGTGCAACGCGAACTGGAAAGCCGAATAGACTGAAATTAATGTCAAATTGCGTGCGGGGAGGTTCACCCAATATCAATCGTCTGACTCCAGAAAAATTTGTGTGTTGAAACGATCGCTAACGCACCGATTTTAGCAGGTCATTCAGATGGAAGTAGCCCGGCAGTTGTGAATGACGCGAGGCCAATTGAGATGCGACCATTACAACGCGATTCGATCCCAGTTCGCTGATCCCAGTTCGCTGATAGAGCTTTGCTTCCGGCCAGCGATCATCTTTTTGGATTTGGCTAATGACGAACTTTGACTCGATCTTCGGAGTGATTTGTCTTGCCAACTGACAATCAGTATGGGGGGAGCCACAAAAAAAGGCGTTCCCGATTTGGAAACGCCTTTTGATAGATCTGACGACAATCTCGTCGCCTATTTCTTTTTGGCGACTTCAAAGCCATTCTTGAACGATTTGTCGTTGAAGATCAGGTTGATTTGTTCGTCACCTTTCTTGCTGGCAGCAGCTTTTGTGCAGTTGCCACAGCAGAACGCGACGTCAACACCAGCGACCTTGACAACTTTGTCGGCCTTGGCCGGCTTGCCTGACATGGGGCAATTGGTTTGTACAAACTGGCCGGTCATCGCCAGTTGATGATTGGCTTTGGTGGCAAACTTCTTTGTGTTCTTAGCGAAGGCACCGGGGCAACCGGGGCAGCAAAAGTAAACCTTCCCCCCTTTGTAATCGGCGGTTGCTTCCGGGGTGATGGCTTTACCGGAAACGATGCATTTCACTTTGCTGAGGTCAGTTTTTTTCGCATCTTCCGCGACCAGAGTTCCAGCGATGAACATTGCGGTGATCGAAAACGCGGTTACTAATTGTCGCTTAAGCATGGGTTTCCCTCTCCCTCAGATATCGATGTGGATGGTGGATCGGCCTTTGCAGGTTTGTCTCCCCGCTTTTTCATTTCGGCCTACATTATACAGATACGTAATCCGGTTGTGATCCCGTAAATCAACGACTTCTTACCGTGTTTTTGCGGCATACGTGTCAATGAATCCTGGTCATGGGTGATCTATCCGACCTGCTGGGGCCCTAATTGGTTCAATAGAAGCTCGAGATAGCTGCGTTTCTCCGGTCGTGAAAGTTTCAGGTGCTCGGCGAGCGACAGGAGGGCCACCTTCGTGGCATCTAAGTGTTTCAGGTCGCTCGTAATCTCGAGCTCCACAAATTGTCCCAGTTGGTCGATTTCATCCAGGCAGATTTCCACCTGATAGCCTTGCCATTCGTATTCCGCTTTTCGGCGATACTTACGGACTGTCATGACGGGCTCGTATTCGAGCAGAGTGAGTAATTCGACAAACTGTTCCGAATACTCACGACCGTCTAACAAAGGGAGTTCTAGTTCCCTTCGAGTTTTTGTCGTGTCGTCAATTCTGGCGCCTTTGTAGGTGATGAAGTTCTCGGAGCCAATGGCTCGAAGTCGGAGCGCTTCGTCAGTCTTTCCAAAGTCTTTTTGAGGGTGCGCGAAATAGGTGTCGATCTGTTCGATCGGCGGTCCAATGACGGTGCCCAGCTTTTCTATTTTCTCGATGGCCTCATCGAGGCTGTTAATCCAAAACTTCTTTTCGACTTCAAATTGCATCATCGACCCAGTGGTTGTAAAAGTTTAACGATTTTGCGTGTTATTAGTTATCGGTACCATATAGAACGGACTTGGCTTTTTCTCGCTGGTTAGGAAAAGGGTTTTACCGTCGTTGCCGTAGCAAACGGCCTCTCCCTGCTTCCGTGGTGGTAACGCGATTGTTCTCAGAGGCCGTTGGAGGGCCGTCTGCCAGCTTTCGCCTGCTCGTCGTTGCAACTCTGCGCCATTACCCAAGTAGGTAATTGCGAAGCCTCGAGAGCCGTCGGGGGCCAAATCAAGGCCTGTAACGATTGGAAAGCGGATCTCACCGATCCGCTGGGCGATTTGGGTTTGAGTGCGTTGCGTGGGATCCCAGTTGAGTTGCCAGACAGGACTGGGGAACAGCACTTGGTGATGTTTTCTTTTTTCGATCAAGAGAAATTGGTTATCTCGTGGGTCGTAGGCGACCGCTTCGCAGTTGTGCGCCCGTTTGTCGGCGTAGCTGAAATCAATGCGATGAACAACCTGGGTGTCCTTTTTGGGCGTTTTCGGTTCCAGGGCCGTATAGAGCGTGTAATTTCGACGTTTGAGGTCATTGCAGCCCGTATCGGCGACAAAGAGGAAAGGTCGGTCTTGATAGCGAAACGTTCCCATGTCTTCCCAATCAATCGCCTGGGCTCCACGAAGTGCACTGGTGCCTGCGTGCTTCCCCGATCGATCGAAAGCAAAGAGGCGAGGTTTGTCGCCCGAATCATTGTGGGTCCAGAAAATGTTCGGATGGCGATTGGATGCGGCCAGCCCGCTGCTTTCCGTGATCTTGTCGTTTTTGAGCGTCCCGAGCAATTTCGGAGTACCATACTGAAGATTCGACGAAGGCTCGCTGCTGAGTGCGCTGTCGATCGAGGTCGCCACGAGAATTGCTATCATCATGGGGGCAAGTCGGAGCATCATGGCGTGTCTCCGTAGCTGGTTGAGGTGACTGCAGGGGTCAGTTGTTGTCGAAAGCGGGCCACTTGTTCGGCGGGTTGCGGACTGTTCCAGATCGCTGCACCAACGGCGACTCGATGGATGCCAGTATTGAGCACCGATTCGGTTTCGGGCCATCCGATGCCGCCGATGGCGAAGGCGGGCAAGGCAACCTGGTCGCTAATCTGCTTCAACAGTGCAAGTCCTGGAAAGTCCGCAAATTGTTTTGTTTGAGAGGGAAATGTAGGGCCGACGCCAATGTAATTTGCGCTGTCACTCACGGCTTGTTGGGCCTCGGTCAGCGAATGCGTGGAGACGCCGATCAACGGTTCTGTTCCCATGATCTGCCGCGCTTCGTGAACTTGCATGTCGTCTTGACCGAGATGCACACCATCCGCACCCGACAAGCAGGCGATGTCGGGTCGGTCGTTGACGATCATAAGGGTGGTCGAGTCGGCCGTGGCTTTCCGCAGGGCGTGTGCGCGTTGCAACAGTTGTCGATCATCAAGTTGCTTATCACGTAGTTGGAGCATGTCGACACGGGAGTCAACGAGTTGTCTCACCCTTTTCTCGAAGTTCAACGCCCCATCGGCCCCATCGATCAGAACGTACAATTTGGCATCTTTCAAGACTGACGTGCCGACTTGGAGAGCACGGATGGCACTCTCGAGTTCATAGCTTTGATAACGTAACCCTTCAAAGCTTGCCGCGACGATCGGGTTGGCGAGCTTGCCGTATTCCTCCAAACAGCGCATCGCCTGCTGGACTCGATTTAAACTGGCAATTGCCACATCGTGCAATGAACCGCGTTCGAACTCTTTTTCAGTCGTGAGAGCCCGGCCGACGTCTCGAGACGTATCACGTGCCGAAACACGTTGGGGGCCCAATTGGGCGATTTTTGCTGCCAAATCATGTCGGATCTGCTTGCAATGCTGCGCAAGCCCCGGATTTTGACTGACAAATCGCAGGTACTCCTCGACGACACGCAATCCTTCGGCGGCTCGATTTGCGTTGACATCGATGATTCGCATTGCATTTTGCGAAAAAGAGGCTGTCATAAAAACTGTCCAGTTGTCCCGGTGGGGCACATCCAAATTTGTCGGTCGAGCAAGGAAAGGGCTGGGTGCGAGGCTGATTCGGGGAGGCTTTCTCCAGTCGGCCCCTTTTGATGCTACGGATCGCAGTGTTGCAGAAGCGAGAGGGAATGGCAATTGAACGCCGCTGAGTCGTTTGGCCTCCTCCGTTGGCGGGAATTCTACGTAAGTGTCGCGTTTCTGTTGGACTGGGATGCTGAGATTGCCGATCGAGCGGTTGGTGGTCGATACGATTTCCGGTGGACGATTTGGATCTGGAAGCAGCAATGGCATCGCCTAACTCTTTGATAGCGAATACTTTGGCTTGATCGGGTGGCAACAGAAAGCTAGAATTCGGCTCAGGTTTCGAGGAATCGCAGGTGCGAGGTTGGTGAGGCCATGGACGGGATCTTCCAGCATGTTTGTCGTCTTTCCGTGTACGCGTGGCCGGGTCTTGGGCGGATCTGGCGCCATGGGGCGTTCCTAGGGCTGCTGTACGCATTCGGATTCACGGCATTATTGAGCGCGGCCTTGGTGAGTTCTCTGGTCTGGGACGAATTGCTCCCTGATGGGGTTCGAGTGCTTTTGTGGTTCTTGACGCTGCTCTATTGGGTCCTGGGTTGGGTTGATTCGAACCGTTTTTTGGCCAATCATCAGTTCGTTTCTGCCCGGGATGGACAGTTGGACTTGTTCTTGGCTGCTCGCGGGGAATACTTAAGATGTAAATGGAAGGGTGCAGAGGATCTGTTATGCAGCATCTTGCATGAGAATCCTCGTGATACAGAAGCTAGATTAATGCTGGCGACCTTGAGTCGGCACCAAGGTTTGCTAGAGGAGGCTCGGGAACATTTGCGACGACTTCAACGATTAGAACGAGCTTCTGAATGGAATATGGAGATTGAGCGAGAGTGGAGACTGCTCAGCCGATTAGAAACCTCCGGCAATTTGGACGAATCCATGCCGGAGGGTCGACCCGGACTGGTCAATGAACGCTCGATAGCGGCATGACCTATACGAGAGAGAAAACCATTTTAAACGGAACGAATGAAGCGAGAGTCTTGCCTTGCCGGAAGTGTGCCGGATCGTTGTGTTGTATCAACCGCGAATAGTTGACGCCTGACTTGTTTTCATCGTTTGCTCCGAAGGAGCTTTCAAATGTACGAACGATTTACGGACCGTGCCAGAAAAGTGATGCAACTGGCAAACCAAGAAGCGCAACGGTTCAACCACGAATACATCGGCACCGAGCATATTCTGCTCGGTCTGGTGAAAGAAGGTAGTGGTGTCGCTGCGAACGTGCTCAAAAACCTCGACGTGGACCTGAGAAAGATTCGCCTCGAAGTCGAGAAGCTCGTCCAGAGCGGACCAGAAATGGTCACGATGGGCAAGTTGCCGCAAACGCCTCGTGCCAAGAAAGTCATCGAGTACTCGATGGAAGAGGCGCGAAACCTGAACCACAACTATGTGGGTACTGAGCACATCTTGCTTGGACTCTTACGAGAACAAGAAGGGGTCGCTGCTCAGGTGTTGATGAACCTCGGCCTGAAACTCGAAGAAGTTCGCGAGGAAGTTCTCAACCTGTTGGGTCACGGTATGGAAGGGGGCGAAACGACTCGCGGAGGTCGCGAAGGTGGTGGATCCGAAGGCAATCCTTCCAAAAGTGGCAAATCCAAGACACCGGCGCTGGACAGCTTCGGTCGAGATTTAACCGAATTGGCCCGTCAAACTAAGCTTGACCCTGTCATCGGTCGCGAGCGAGAAATTGATCGTGCGATTCAGATCCTCTGTCGACGTACGAAAAACAACCCCGTTCTCCTAGGAGAAGCCGGCGTCGGTAAGACCGCGATCGTGGAAGGCTTCGCACAACGGGTCATTAGCGGTAATGTGCCCGAATTGCTTGCAGACAAGCGAATCGTTGTGTTGGACTTGGCGATGATGGTCGCTGGCACGAAATATCGCGGTCAATTCGAAGAACGAATCAAGGCCGTGATGAACGAAGTTCGTCGCGCCAAAAACACGATTCTGTTCATCGATGAATTACACACGCTGGTGGGAGCGGGCGGTGCGGAAGGCGCCATCGATGCGGCCAACGTGCTCAAGCCTGCTTTGGCTCGAGGTGAAATTCAGTGCATTGGTGCCACAACGCTTGATGAATATCGCAAGTACATCGAAAAAGATAGTGCTTTGGATCGTCGTTTTCAGATCATCATGGTCGATCCGGCGACCAAGGGTGAGACGGTTGAAATTCTGAAGGGATTGCGTGATCGGTACGAAGATCACCACCGTGTTCAGATCACGGACGATGCGATCGAGGCCGCCGTGGAAATGTCGAGCCGGTACATCACCGGACGCTGTCTTCCTGACAAGGCGATTGACGTGATCGACGAATCGGGAGCTCGTGTGCGGCTTCGAACAATGACTCGACCGCCGGACTTGAAAGAGATTGACGAAGAAGTTGAACGCCTGAATAAGGATAAAGAAGAAGCGGTTGCCAACCAAGATTTTGAGAAGGCGGCTTCCCTTCGGGATCAGGCTGACAAGCTTCGCAAGAAAAAAGATGCCATTACCAGAGACTGGCGAGAAAAGTCTCGGCAGACCGATGGCGTCGTCGACGAAGAAGTCATTGCGGAGGTCGTTTCCAAGATGACTGGCATTCCGCTTACACGTCTGTCTACCGAAGACAGCATGCGACTGATGCGGATGGAAAATGATCTGCACAATCGGGTCATCAGCCAAGATGAAGCCGTCAAAGCGATTGCCAGAGCGGTTCGTCGCAGTCGTAGCGGATTGAAAGATCCAAAACGGCCGACCGGCTCCTTCGTGTTCGCAGGACCTACGGGTGTTGGCAAAACCTTGCTCGCCAAGGCACTCGCCGAATTTATGTTTGGTGATGAAGACGCGCTCATTCAAATCGATATGAGCGAGTACATGGAGAAACACAATGTCAGTCGCTTGATCGGTGCTCCCCCTGGTTACGTTGGATACGAAGAAGGGGGCCAACTTACCGAGAAAATTCGACGTAGGCCGTACGCGGTGGTGCTTCTCGATGAGATCGAAAAGGCTCACCCCGATGTGTTCAACATGCTGCTGCAGGTAATGGAAGAGGGACGTCTCACCGATAGCTTCGGTCGAAACGTTGACTTCCGAAACTGTGTGCTCATCATGACCACGAATGCGGGTGCGGAAGCGATCAAGAACGAGCAGTCGTTCGGATTCCAAGCACCCGATGATGATGCCTCCTACGAAAGTATGAAGGCACGTGTGAACGAGCGGATCGAAAAGGTCTTCCGACCCGAATTCCTCAACCGGTTGGATGATACGATCATCTTCCGACACCTTACCAATGAAGATCTGAAAGAAGTGATCGACCTGGAATTGGGCAAGGTTCGCGAGCGATTGCTCGAACGAGGCCATGAGCTGCTCCTGACCGAGGAAGCAAAACAGTTCTTGATTCGAAAAGGCTCCAATCTCGATTACGGGGCTCGCCCGCTTCGTCGAGCGCTCGAGAGTTTCATCGAAGATCCGATGTCGGAAGAGCTGCTGAAGGGTGAATTCCAAGGCATGGAGCGAATTACGGTTGACGCTGTCAAGGATGATGAAGGTAAGATCCGTCATCTAACCTTCAAAGGCATCCCGACTGAGCCTGATGAACAACCGGCCGCTGCGGTGGCGGGTGATTCAACCGAGGAACCGGCTTCGGAATAGGCCCGCTTGCCTCGCTACTTCACGAGTTCAAAAGGTCCGTCAATTGACGGACCTTTGTTTTGCGCCTGGTTGTGAAAGCAGAGCAAATGATGACTCGATAGTGATTTAAAGATACCTATCTTGCCTGTCCTTTCTATCTGTAGTGATCGGTAATCTTTCCTCAAGCCTTAGGGATGACGATCCGAATAATAGTTACGGTCGATCAGACTGCGTCGTGCGCTCGCATGGCGCTCCTGTTTAACAACTGAGGTGGAACGCGAGTCATGTCTGAAGGATCGGTTGCTCCAGATCGCCCCTCCCAGGGGCTACTACATTCAATGACCGATTGGGTCGCTGACTGGGGCGCCGTCGTGATCAACGCATTCGTTGCTGTGGGGGACTTCGCTCAGTTTGCGGGAAAGACAATTTCCTGGATGTTTACTCGCTTGCCGCGTCGAGAGACATTGCTGCCGAACTTCTTCGAAGTGGGTGTGCTCAGCTTGCCGGTGGTTGCATTAACCGGAACCTTCATTGGGATGGTGTTGGCGGTCCAAAGCTACTTTCAGTTTCGACAATTGGGTTTGGAAACTCGCCTGGGTGCAGTCATCAACATGTCATTGGTTCGTGAATTGGGTCCGGTATTGGCTGCGACGATGTTGGCGGGACGAGTCGGAAGCCGACTTGCTGCACAGTTGGGAACGATGCGGGTGACGGAACAGATTGACGCTCTCGATAGCATGGGGGCCAACCCCATTCACTACTTGGTCGTTCCGAGATTTCTGGCTTGCTTCTTTGTAATTCCTTCGCTGACGGTAATGGCGGACTTTATGGGCGTCGTTGGTGGGTATTTTTATAGCATTGTGTTTTTGGGCATCGATAAACATCACTACCTTTACAACTCGCAGCAATATGTGGGCACTTGGGATTTCTTAAGCGGTGTTTCGAAAAGCTTTGTTTTCGGTGCGATCATCGCTTTGATTAGTTGTCATCGGGGATTCACCTGCCGGCCGGGTGCTGAGGGTGTTGGGCAAGCGGCCACATCGGCGTTTGTACAGTCTTTTGTTCTGATTCTCGCTTCTGATCTGTTCATGAATATTGCATTGGATGCGCTCTACTATGCCATTTGGCCAGAGGGTGCTTCCTTGCTCTAGTTGCGATGTTCGGTGGTATATCAATGGTTGTTGATGCGGCGACATTAATTCAAAATCAGCAGGATTCGAAGATGGCTGACGCGGCAGAATCTGCGGCGGATGAACGCTGCCTGGTGGAAGTTGACCACGTGGGTGTCAGCTTTGGCAATCAGGAAGTATTGCGAGATATCCACTTGCAGATTCCTCGTGGAGAAACGCTGGTTGTCATCGGTGAGAGCGGTTGCGGAAAAACGGTTCTGTTGAAGACCATCATCGGTCTCGTGCGTCCGACTCGAGGTGTGATCCGTTTTGAGGGTCGCGATTTGTCGACTCTGTCTGACCGAGAGCTTACCGCCATTCGTACAAGATTTGGTTTTGTCTTTCAGCAGGCAGCTCTGTTTGACAGTTTGACCATCGGGCAAAACGTTGCTTTCCCCTTGCGACAGCATCGTGAAATGGCGGATGTCGAAGTCGAGGAGACGGTGCGCCGGGCATTGTTTGATGTGGGGTTGCCCGAATCGGTTGTTTTCAAACGGCCTGCCGAAATTTCGGGAGGAATGAGGAAACGCGTCGGGTTGGCTCGAGCGCTCGTAATGGGCCCCGAATTAGTTCTGTATGACGAACCGACGACAGGCCTTGACCCAATTATGAGTGACGTCATCAACGAATTGATTATGAGAACACAACAACGTACTCACGTTACAAGTGTCGTCATTACCCATGATATGAATACCGCTCAGAAGGTTGCCGATCGAGTCGTGATGATTTACCCGCTTGCACGCCTCGGCGAGCAGGATCCACAAATTATTTTTGATGGCCCTCCGGAGCAGCTTGAATTGTCCGAAGATCAGCGTGTATTGCAATTTGTACGAGGCGAGGCTGGCGAACGTTTGATGGAACTGCGTCGCGATCATTGATCGGGATCAAAAACGCGAAGAACAACGGAATCAGAAAGACCGAGTCATGGAAGAACGAGTACTTCAATTTCGCGTTGGCGTGTTGGTCGCAGCCACAGTCATCATTGCCGTCATTTTGGTCGTTATCTTCGATGGTGGCCAAGGCGTGCTTGCGGGACGTAAGACGGTCTTTATCCATTTCCCTTCCGCGCCAGGAGTGACCGTCAATACCCCTGTGCGAAAGAGTGGCATTTTGGTGGGGCGTGTCACGGCTGTCGATCTGGAGGATGATGGTGGAGTCTTAATTACGGCACGCTTGGAGTCCAATCGGAAAATCAAGACGAATGAGATTTGTCGGATTGGAACAGGTAACTTTCTGGGGGACGCCATGCTGGAGTTTGTCCCGAGTGGCGAGAAAGGCTTGCCTAATGAAACCCTGGAGGACGGGGCGTATCTCGAAGGTATCGTTTCAAAAGATGCCATTTCGATGATGAGTGATGCGATGCAAGTGTTCACCACTCTCTCATCCGACTTGCGGATCGTGTTGGGCTCTGTCGAAGAGGCTGGCACAGAAATTGGGCAAGTCGCAAAAAATCTCAATGTCTTGGTGGTGAATAACCAGGATCAGTTCAGTCGTATCATGGGAAAGACAGAACAGGCGATTGGTCGATTCGATACCACGATGATTGCGGTGCAGGACGTGGTCACCGATGAAGAACTCATGTTGAAACTAAAGCAGGCACTCGACGAAGTTCCCCAAGTGTTAGCCGATACGAGCAACTTGATTGCTGGGTTGAGTCGAGTTGCTGACGAGGCGGAGCAAAATCTTGTATTCCTCCAGGGGCTGACGAAGCCTTTGGGCGAACGGGGAGATGAAATTGCCTCCTCATTGACAAAAAGCCTGCGAAGATTGGATGGCGTCATGCTCGAATTACAGCAGTTCACCAAAGCGATTAATGAAAGTGAAGGGACGTTGGGACAATTCGTTCACAATCCCGACCTCTATCAGCGGCTGAATAATGCCGCTGCGAATATTGAGGATATCACCTTCCAGTTGCAGCCCATCGTTGACGATGCTCGTGTGATCTCCGATAAGATGGCACGTAATCCCGGACGGATTTTGCGAGGAGCCATCGGTCGCCAGCAATCTGGCTTGAAGTAGTTCTCAGCAGGTCGAACTCTTGGAGACGCAAGATCTTCCCAGCCTGGTGATGTCTAGCCTGGTGGATAGAAAGGTTGAGGCGTGTTGACCGGTGTCGCCGGTGTCCCCGGCCGGAATGGGGGCGGTAATTCACCGCCTCGCGGAGGCATGGGGGCGGAGGATTCAATTGTTGGTGGGGTTGGTATCGAATAGCCTTCGATGGTTGACGTTCGCAACTGCTGGGCACGATCCAATAAAACGTTGGTTGGAATGACCTTCTGGGGCTCCATCTCGATTTGGATGATTCTTTCATCTCGAATCTCTCGAGGAAAAAGATTCTCGGAAAAAAAGTCCAACGGTGGAATCTGGTACCAGGGAGCTCGCATACGATTCATGACGGTCTCGGTTTCAAAACCGTCTTTCACAACCTGAATCTTACGGGTTCCGTAGTAGACAAAGGAGCTTGAAACCGGAGTGGTACCGATCTCTTGATCATCCACATAAACGGTCGCGCCCGGGGGATCTGTACGCACCGTCATACGGCGGCGAACGCAACCGGTCGAAACGAGGCCAATTATTAGCAGAGATAGTAACGTCGACTTCATTCGGTGAGATCAGCCGTGTTCCTGGATCGAGTCTATGGAAAATACAATTCCATGGGATTAAAAGGCGGCGAAGTATAGATTTCTCCCTGAGCTACCGCCAGACCGATCTGAGCATGGAGTTTTGCTTGATTGTGTTCAGTATGCTTGCATTCCGGGTGCTGTCGAACGCTGTCAGCTATCGCTACAATGGCGACATCCACACCCCATGTGCCCAAGAAGTGTTAGTGGCAGTTGCGGTTCGCTCTGAAACACTCCGTCGCGAGGCTAGCGTTTGAAGTTGGCGTGACTGTCGACGACGATCAAAATGGCATGTCTCAAATCTCAGAAACTATGAATCCGTCAATCGATTTTGCTTTCGTTTCCGACATCGGGATGCGGCGGTTAAACAACCAAGATTCGCACCTGGAGCTCGTGCAGGGAACGGCGGAAGTCTGGCGAAGTCGGGGGCACCTGTTTGTGGTGGCAGATGGGATGGGCGCCCATGCAGCCGGAGAGTTGGCCAGCAAAATGGCGGTGGAAGGCGTCTCGCACCACTATTGCCAGCATCGCCAGCTATCGCCGCCGGAAGCCATTTTAAAGGCTGTTCGCGAAGCCAATACAGAGATTCACCAGCGCGGCCAGGCGAATTCGGAATTTCACAATATGGGTACGACTTGCAGCTCACTGCTGCTTTTGCCGCAAGGCGCTTTGGTTGCTCATGTTGGCGACAGTCGCGTGTATCGCTTGCGAGGTACGAAGTTTCAGCAGTTGACGTTCGACCACAGTTTGGTGTGGGAGATGCAGGCGACGGGGCAAATCGACGACACGGATGCCTCGATCAACATACCGAAGAATGTCATTACTCGTTCACTCGGTCCGCAACCTCAAGTTCAGGTTGATCTGGAAGGTCCTTTTGCGATTCAACTCGGCGATACGTTCATGCTTTGTAGTGATGGGCTTACTGGCAAGATCCGAGATGACGAACTTGGACTAATACTCGGTCTTCTGCCTCCGAATGAGGTAACTGCGTTTTGTGCAGATTTGGCCAACCTTCGAGGTGGCCCCGACAACATAACGATGACGGTTGCAAAAGTGGTGGGTGATGATATGAGTGGACGCCGTCGTTGCGAGCCACTCACCGTTGGCGCAGAATTGACACCTGACCGCCAGGTTCATGTCGGTGTTTGGGTTGTGATGGCGGTAAGCTGGATTGTTGCGGCAGGATTAGTGGTCTCGACCCTTTACTGGCTCGCACTCGCAGCATTTCTTGTGGGTGCAGTTGCAATTCCGATTGCGATCTGGCAGAGTCGTGGTGGCTCGGGTGGAATTGCTTTGGTCGGTGGCCGACGATTGGGACGCGGGCCCTATGTGACGCTGGATTGTCCCGTCACCGCGGAACGAATGGAACTCCTCTATCGTGCGGTGCATGACAATTTTCGCCAGTATAGCGAAGCGCTGGTTGTCGATCGTTCTCGGGTCAAGGCGTGCTTGTCAGAAGCTCGTACACGATCTGCACAGGGTGAGCATCGCGAGGGCATGCGGATGTTGGCAGTGGCAGTGAACGTGTTTGCCAATTCACTCAGGTCTTCAAGAGATTCGAATTTCCGCTAAGCCTCGTCGCATCAATGGGACGCTGTCGCCGGCCGATTGCTTCGAAAGAGGGCGGCTTCTTTTTCGTTGGCCGATCCCTGTTGCATCTTGCCTAGCAGACGCTTTACACGTGCCTTTGCAAAGCAATGATTGGAAGCAAAGCGAATGTCTCGGCTGATTCGGTGCATCAGATATCGGGGTCGCGCGTGGTAGGTGAAATCCGAGAATCGCTTCAGGCGCGCGACGGTCTTGGCGTAACTGTCTGACTGCACTTTGAGTTCGCAGTCATCGGATTTTTGGAAAACGTAGCGAAGCGCACGCCCATGCTGTTCCGTCAAACAGGCGGTTACCTGAAAACCGCACGATTCTGCCAGAGCAACGAGTGTCTCTGGTGTGAAGTTGTAGATGTGAGCGAAGTGAAACAACTTGCTCGGTGCTGCGTGAGGCTCAGAAAGATTAGGGCACTCCACGTACAGACGACCCTCCGGTTCGAGCATGTTGTGAATATGTTGGAGAGCTTGCCGAGGTGAATTGAAATGCTCAATCACGTGCACAAGCAAGACAAAGTTGTAACGCGGCAACTTGGGTTGGTCACTCAATGAGTCACGGCTGATTTTTGCCCGTAAAGACTGACGCGAAAACTGTTGGAAGCCATGTCCTGGTTCGATGCCGCTCGCGGAGTAACCGTCTAATTCAAAAGCTTTTACGTTGAATCCGATCCCTGCCCCAACCTCAAATACTTTACTGCCTGATGGGACGTAGGGGCGAATCAGATTCAGCAGCCACTGAGCGCCTTCCCAGGCTCGGATGATGCGGTGTGCTGACGGCGCGTGCTCGCCGTGGTAGTCGTTTCGATATTCGGTTGCGTAATACGCATCCACCTCCTCGTCGCTTGGGATCGACTCATGAGATACGAGTCCACAGTTTCGACAGATGACCGTCTTCAAGGGATCCGAACGTCGATCCGTGCGGCTAATGAGTTCGAAATGGGGCTCGTTGCAGAGGTTGCATGGCGCCGTTCGCGAAGATCGTTCGATTGCGATCGGATCACTCATGTTCGTCACTCCCTTGATGAACAGGCGGGTGGTTTATCGACGATTGCGAGGCAACTGTAGTGAACTTTGTGGGTGACGTCAACGCAATCAGTGGCTGTCGCTGGCAGTGCTGTCGCTGGCATGACATCATGGAAGCTGTCGTTTGCGGATTCTTTCATTCCTGCTACATTCCGGATCTGTTTTTCCGACGATCGCGCCTTGAGAGACTTATGCGCCGAATCACCAGGTATGTTGTCTTCGAACTTCTGTCCGTTTTTCTCGTGACGCTGACGGCGATCACCTCCGTTTTGATCCTTGCAGGTGTTGCCAAGGAAGGCTTGCGTGAAGGGTTGGGCGTCGGGCCAATCATGCGCATGATTCCTTACGTCATTCCGGTCGCGCTACAAGTTTCTGTCCCAGCAACGATACTGATGGCTGCGTCCAGTGTCTTTGGTCGAATGTCAGCTGACAATGAAATCGTGGCGCTCAAATCGCTGGGGATTTCACCAATGTCAGTCATTTATCCTGCTCTGATCTTGGCTTTTTTTGTCAGCCTGGTTGCTGTTTGGATCAATGACATTGCCGTGTCGTGGGGGCGAATGGGCATCTATCAGGTGGTTGTCGAGTCGGTGGAGGAAGTCGCCTATAATATGTTGCGCACTCAACGGTCGTATAGTTCACGATTGTTTTCGATCAACGTCCAAGATGTGGATGGTAATCGATTGGTTCATCCCATGATCGAAATTCGTGGTACGAAGGACGCGCCGGCGATTAGCATCAATGCGACGGAAGCTCAACTGAAAAGCGATACTGACGAAAACACGCTAAGTATCCTGTTGACAAATGGCACTATCGATATGGGAGACGAATGGTCTGTTGCGTTTCCCGATACCTATGAACAGGTGATTCCGCTCAATGATGCGACTCGCAAAGGAAACAACGGGGATAGTCCGTCGGTGATTCAATTGCGATTGATCGCTCAAGAAACTGCCAATCAGGAGGCCATCACGGATCGTTCTGAGCGGCGGTTTGCGACGACGGCCGGATTCCAGATGATGACGGGAGACTTCATCGAACTCGCTAACGAACGACGGTGGGGGCTCCGCGAAAGTTCGATTGACGGAGCTCGAGACCGATTGCACCGGTTGCGTTTGGAACCTTGGCGTCGCTGGGCAAATGGATTTAGTTGTTTCTTTTTTGTCTTATTGGGAGCTCCTCTATCGATTCGAATGAGGACGACCAACTTCTTCACAACTTTCGCCGCTTGTTTTCTGCCGATTCTCCTGATTTACTATCCGCTGCTTGCTTTCGCCGTGGACCGTTGCAAGAACGGTTCGGTTCCACCCTACACCGTTTGGCTGGGAAATCTTGTTCTATTGGTTGCGGGCGTTTTGATGACGAGGAAGGTGATAAGATACTAGTGGTTGGGGATCCTTAGAATGGCATTTAAGTCGGATGTCAAGGTCGCCTTCCGAAAGTCGATTTTTCTCGTGGCGGAAGCGTCTTAAATAAGTCGTGTTTGGAACGAGTTACGTATGGCACCCAGAACCGATGACTACTCGTATCTCACCATGACATCAGGTCCCCGAATGGGGACGAACTTCTTATTATTAGTCGATCGCAAAAATAGGATTGGTCGTGGTACCGATTGCGAAATTGTCTTGACTGATCCCGTCTGCTCGCGGGTGCATGCCGAATTGGAGTTGCGCGACGATGGTTGGTGGCTCTTGGATTCAGGGAGTCGTAATGGATGTTATGTTAATGAAGAGCGGGCTGAGCAGGTTCGCCTTCAAGATGGTAGCCGACTCAAGTTCGGCGCCAGTGAATTCGTATTCCATCTCTCAGATGAACCACCCACGCGGACGGCCGTCCGGTCGCTTGATCGCTCGGAGACGGTTGTCAAGGAAGCACAGGTCAACACGGATGACTCCAGCAAAATTCTCTTGACCGCACTTGAAAACGCCGAATTTGCACATGACTTGCTCGTGATCTACCAATTAAGCGTGAAGCTTTTGGAGTATCACGAGCCAGATCCAGTGATTGCCACTTCCCTCGATTTATTACACGATCGAACGAAAGCCGCGGTTGTTGGATTTCTATGGGCGAGTGACGAGGGGGTGCTGCGTCCAAAGCTCGTCTTGCCGCGACGAGATGAAGATGTCTCGCTCAGTAGTGATCTTACTAATGTGGTCTGCGAACAGGGGAGGGCGGTTTGGATCTCCAACCAATCATCAGGTCCTAAGAGTTCGCTGCGAAAGTATTCTGACGCGATCTGCGTGCCACTGGTAAAAAATAAAGTGACTTTGGGTGTGCTCCATCTCTATCTCAAGAACGGTCGCTTTCGACAAGCTGATTTTGATTTTTCCATTTCCGTTGCCAACCTGATGTCGGTCGCTTTGGTGCGGGCTCGTCAGGATGCGTCGCTGGCAGCCGATCATGCCCGTCTGGTTGTGAACTCGGCAGCCTCCGACGAATTGATCGGGCTCAGCAGTGTTATGTTGGATCTCAAGTCGCAGATTGAACGCATCGCTCATGCCAGCGGTTGTGTCTTGATTCGTGGTGAGAGCGGCGCTGGCAAAGAGCTGGTCGCTCGGGCTTTGCATCGAGCGAGTGTTCGTTCTGACCGACCGTTACTTTCCGTCAATTGTGCCGCAATTCCTGCACCGCTTGTCGAAAGTCAATTATTCGGACACAAGAAAGGGGCCTTCACAAGTGCAGAAACCGATCGGGTCGGTTGGTTTCAGCAGGCCGACACGGGGACGCTGTTCTTGGACGAGATCGGTGAGTTGCCTTTGGAGGGCCAAGCCAAGTTGTTACGGATTCTTGAGGGACATCCCTTTCAGCCAGTCGGGGCAGTCGAAGATGTTACGGTCGATGTCCGGGTGCTCGCCGCCACGAATCGTGACTTGAAAGAGTTAGTGGCTCAAAAGCGATTCCGTGAAGACCTTTACTATCGATTGACCGTGTTTGAACTGATGATTCCACCGCTTCGTGACCGAGGTGAAGACATTGAACGGTTGATCAACCATTTCTTCGCACATTTTCGACGTCTACATGGGCGTCCCAAGTTGCAGTTGGAGCCCACTGCGCGGCAACGTCTCCTTGATTACGATTGGCCGGGAAACGTGCGGCAACTACGAAACGTCATCGACAGCGCTGTTGTGCTTGCCACCGGTGATCGGATTCAAGCGGAGGATTTGGGTATTCAGTCAGCAGAGATTTCGGACCAGCCAACATCGCTTCGAATCGCTGATTGGGAGAAGAAGCTCATCCAAGATGCTTTGCGTCGAACCCAAGGGAAGGTACCTGAAGCGGCCAAATTGCTTGGTATTGGCCGCGCGACGCTTTATCGCAAGATTGATGAGTATGACATTCCACGCTGAGGAACTGCTGGCATTTTTCGGCCGACGATCGATTCAAACGGCCCGCTATGCCATTTGGCGTACAACGCCGACAACGACGCCAAGCACTTGAGCTTCACGAACGTAAATGGGGGACATCGACGAATTGGCCGGTTGTAATCGGATCCGATTTCGTTCTGGAAACCAATATTTCAGCGTCGCTTCACCATCGTCGGTTTGAGCCACAACCATCTGGCCGGCAGTGGCCACCTTTTGTTTTTTGACCACGACGTAGTCGCCGTCGGCGATTTGGGCTTCGATCATTGAATCGCCGCTCACTTCCAGGACAAACTGGTTTTTGCGCGCGAACATTTCCCCGAAATCAATTCGTTCATCTTGTTCCACCGCTTCGTGTAACACGCCAGCGGCGACCCGTCCAGCGAGCGGAAGTCCAGTGGGATCTTCGTCGCAGGCGGCCAGTCGGATGGCGCGAGACATATTGGGTTCGCGCGTAATGAGTCCCTTCTTTTCCAGGGCTTTCAGGTGGCACATGACCCCATTGGGCGAGCTGATTTTGAATCGCTCACCAATCTCACGTACAGTTGGGCCGTATCCTCGATTTTGAATTTTGTCGCGGATAAATTCGTAGACAGCACGTTGCCGTTTGGTAAGTTGGTCCAACTGAGACATGAGAAAGGCTTCCCACCACGGGGTTTTGAGTGAACTTCATCGCTGAACCTACTATAATATACGCGTGTACAGAGTCAATAGCGTTTGTACACTATCGTTTTGGGCGTCGCTGAAACGTCAAAATCGTTGAATTGTCTTCCGCTTCACGATAATGTTCGGTAGCAAACTACAATTCACAATCGGTCAATCTTCTCGTCCTCTCTCCCTGCGATTCGGAGTTTTCAAAAATGCGTTATTTGAGCTTGTCGTTGATGACATGCTGCTTGTTTAGCCCCGTGTTCGCGAGCGAAGGCGAGAAAGCGAAGCCAACAACCGAATCGACGGCGACCGATGCGTCGGCCGAGGCACAGCAAACCAAATCGGCGAGTGTGGTGAGCTTGGCCCTTCGTGGGGCAATGTCGGAAACCGTTGCCTCGTCCGGCTTATTTGGTGAGTTACAGAGCAATCTGCGGGCGACGGTTGATCGGCTCAATCGAGCGGCGACGGATGAGCAAGTTTCTGCGATTATCTTGCGAATCAGGAATCCGACGATTGGCCGGGGCAAGTTGAATGAGTTGCGACAGGCCATTCGGCAAGTACGTCAGTCGGGTAAGCCGGTATATGCCTCGTTGGAATCCGCGCAAACTGCCGATTATTTGTTGGCTTGTGCTTGTGATCACATCGTGATGCCTGAGTCGGGCATGCTGTTAGTTCCAGGCGTTCGCGCCGAGATAACGTTCTACAAAAAGCTGTTGGACAAACTTGGGATTCGCGCTGACATGATGCAAGTCGGCGACTTCAAGGGTGCTGCAGAACCGATGACGCGCGATGGGATGAGCGAGTCATTTCGCCAGCAGTATGATCTGTTGGTGGATGATCTTTACGATCAGCTGATCGATATGATTGCCATTGATCGCAACTTCAAACGAGAGCAGGTCGAGCAACTGGTTGATCAAGGACTGTTTACTCCGGCCGAAGCACTCAAAGCGGGGCTCATCGATCAGGTTGCCTATCAGGATGAATACTTGCAGGATTTGCAGGATTCGCTCCAAGTGAAGGAGCTTGAAATTGTCAAAGATTACGGACGAAAGAAGGTGGATACCGACTTTTCGGGCATGCTTGGGATGGTCAAATTCATGGAGATGATGACTGGCTCCACGAAAAGTAATCGTGCAACGAAACAGCCAAAAATCGCAGTCGTTTATGCGGTTGGTGCGATTAACTCGGGCGGCAGCCAAGTGGATTTGCTCGGCGGGCAAACCATGGGGAGCGATACGATCGTCGCTGCGCTCCAGGAGGCCGAGGAGGATGATTCTGTGGTGTCGGTCGTTTTGCGGGTCGACAGTCCCGGTGGATCTGCGATGGCGAGTGATTTGATTTGGCGAAAGATCCAGACGATGAAGAAACCGGTCGTCGCCAGTATGGGGGACACAGCGGCCAGTGGGGGGTATTACATCTCGATGGGCTGCCAGCAGGTTTTCGCGGAACCAGGCACATTAACCGGTTCGATCGGCGTGGTCGGTGGGAAAATCGCGACGCAAAATGCTTTAGGTAGGCTCGGAGTCACAACCGACGTCATCAGCCGTGGAAAGAATAGCGGTATTTTTGCCGGTTCGATGCCGTTCTCGGCATCAGAACGACAAGCCTTTCAGCACATGATGGAGGATACTTACCGGCAGTTTACGGCGAAAGCGGCAGCCGGGCGTAAGATGGAGCTGGGGCGACTCACTTCTTTGGCGGGTGGACGCGTTTGGACTGGTCGGCAAGCACAGGCCAAAGGGTTGGTGGATCAAGTTGGAACTCTAGACGATGCGATTGCGGCTGCGAAGCAATTAGGTGGCCTCGCTGCAGATGCAAAATCTGAATTGCTCCTGCTGCCGAAAGCGAAGAGTTTTCTTGAACAGTTGATCCAAGGACCGAACGCGAGTCTGGCTGTGACGAGTCGTTCCGTCAGCGGGCTTTCGCCCGAGATGGTCAAGCTTGCGGGACCGTTCGTTTCGGACTTTTTACGGATTCAACGGTTATTCGAAGAGCCACTATTATTTTGGATGCCGTATCGGGTCGATATCCGCTGAAATAGCTCTAGCCGTTTTTCGGGGTTAAGACCATGTTGTCCCGATGGACGACCTCCTCGTAGGGACAATGTCCCAGAGTTTCAAAAATCTGATTGCTTCGCAGGCCTTTGATTTTCCGTAACTCCGAATCGGAATAGTTCGTGAGTCCCCGCGCCCACTCCTGCCCCTGGCGATCGCGCAAAGTAACGACGTCGCCTTTGGTGAAGTCACCATGAATTTCCAGGATGCCAATCGCAAGGAGGCTGCGTCCTTGATAGACGACCGCTTGCCGAGCACCGTCATCTAGCACAATTTTCCCACGTGGATGGGCTGAAAATCCGATCCAGCGTTTCCATGGGCTAACGCTCTTGCCTTCCGCAAGAAACACGGTGCCGATACATTCACCGGCGGCCACGCGTCTCAGAATATCCGGTTCGTGGCCGTTCGCCAGAATCACGTTTTCACCCGCCACAGTTGCTATTTTGGCGGCCTGTAACTTGCTCGCCATTCCCCCCTTACTTAGACCCGTGACAGCGTCTTGGGCAAACGACATGATTTTGTCATTAATGCAGGTAACGGTGCTGACGAGCGACGTTTGGTCGCTTTTCGGTGGGCCATCAAAAAGACCATCGATGTCCGATAAAATCACCAGCAAAGGAGCCTGTACAAGGTTCGTTACCAAGGCAGCCAGGCGATCGTTGTCGCCAAACGTTGTCATTAGTTCGTCGACGGCTACCGTGTCGTTTTCATTGACGATCGGGATTGCCTTCATTTCAAGCAAAGCCAGTAAAGTGTTTCGCACGTTCAAATAGCTGGTGCGATCGTGTAAATCACCCGCGGTTAGCAGCACTTGTGCCGCGTGATAGCCATGTCGATGAAAGGTCTGGTCGTAGGCTTCGATGAGTTTGGTTTGGCCGATGGCGGCCACGGCTTGCAGTTGCGATAGATCGGTGGGGCGCTGGGTGATTCCCAACTCCGACATGCCGGCTCCTACCGCACCACTGCTCACCAGCAAGACTTTGCGGCCACCCTCCACAATCCCATTAATCTGGTCTGCCAAACTTTCAATTCGTTCCACATTCAGCTGACCGTCTGCATGGGTGAGCACGCGAGTACCGACTTTAACGACAATTCGGGAAGCTGCGGCGGTGATTTCTTGACGAACTAAATCCGACATGTTTCAGCTCACTGATTTGACGTGCCGGTTCGGCTGTGGGGAAACGTTCCCGCATGGCTGACAGGGCGAACGGCTAACGCGACAAACTACCGGGAAAGTGTCGACTCGACAACACAGAGCGATGTGGTTTCTTCACCCGTTGGATCGCCTCTTCAGGTTGTTTCTTGTCGCCGCCCGTTGGAGGGGAGCCTTCTTGCTTAAAAAAGGTAGTTCAAAACGCTCGGTTGAGGAAAACCGCATGGCCGCCTAAAATGGGACCGAACCCCGTGGGGTTCCTACCTGAGATTCATCTCAGCATGGGGAATGATGGTGGCGAAATTCTCCGGAAAAACGCTGTCGCCAAGTTGGACGGGAATTTAAGTCTTAGGGGGCGCGATTTTCATCGATGAGTGAAATCTTCCATGAGTGCGGCGTGGTTGCGATTTATCACCTGAAGGACGGCCCGGTCAGTTCATTATGTCCTGAGGGCGGCCCATCTCAAGTGACTCGCCTCATGCCTCGAATGTTGTTGGATGTCCAAAACCGTGGGCAACTCGCGGCTGGGATGACGACCTACAACTCCGATCGCGATCAGTTGATCGATACTCACAAAGAAGTGGGAACCGTGAGCGAGGTTTTTCGGCTGTCGCATTCTGGGAAACGGGAAAGCCTGCTGGCCGAATACAGTGGCAATGCGGCGATTGGACACGTGCGATATGCGACCTGCGGACGAGACGATCGCAGTTACGCCCAGCCATTTGAACGCCATCATCTGCAGAAATACAAATGGTTTAGCTTTGCCTTCAACGGCCAGTTGGCAAACTACAGTGACTTACGCGATCAATTGCTCCGCGACGATGATCATCATTTAGCGAGAAACACCGACACCGAGATTATTATGCACGAGCTTAGTCGGGAACTAAGTGGAGATGCACGAGATGACTTGGTCCAAGTGATGCGAAATGTGGCGCAACGCTTTGATGGAGCTTACTGTCTTGCACTGCTCAACGCCTGTGGGCAAATGTTGGTTGCACGCGATCCGTTAGGGATCAAGCCAATGTGTTATGCGATCGACGGACCATTGTTTGCAGCCGCGAGTGAAAGTGTTGCCTTGTTGAATCTTGGGTTTGAACGCGACAGCATCAAATCGCTCGAGCCGGGTACGGCTGTCGTGATCTCGGATGGTGAAATAAAGATCGAGCGTTTTGCAGACAGCCCGGGCCGGGCCCACTGTTTCTTTGAATGGATCTATTTTGCCAACGTGGCGAGCACCCTGGATGATCGAAGTGTCTATCTTTCTCGGACCGCCCTCGGCGAAGAATTGGCCCGATTGGAACGCGAGGAAGGCAAAGTGCCTCTCGACGAAAATACCATTATCGTGCCTGTTCCCGACACGAGTAAGGCGGCAGCCGACTCCATGGCATTTCATCTGAAGATTCCTTGTCGCGAAGGTCTCATTCGTAATCGATACTCCGGCCGTACCTTCATCGAAGGTAGCAATGGTCGCCAGCAGGCCGCGAAAATCAAATACACGCCGTTGCGACAGGTGCTGGAGGGGAAACGGGTTTTACTGGTTGAGGATTCGATCGTTCGTTCAACAACGATGAAGGTGCTCCTGGACCGCATTCGCAGTGAAGGCGCTGCCGAGATTCACGTTCGAGTCGCTTGTCCGCCGATTGTGGCTCCCTGTTTTTACGGTATCGACATGTCGACTGTGGATGAGTTATTTGCGCCGCGTTTTCTTAATGGAGATTTACGGCTGTCGGATGAAGTCCATCAACAGATGGCGGATAGCCTGGGGGCCGATTCGCTGCGTTATCTACCTGTAAAGGCCATCGCCCAAGCCATTGAAAGACCCGATACTGAACTGTGCCAAGCTTGTATCACCGGTGAGTATCCGACGGCTTGCGGACAGACACTTTATCAAATTTCACTGCAGGAGTCAGGCGAAGAGTCGAGCGAAAGACGAACTTACGAGCTTGGCGAAGGAGTCCGCAGCTAAAGATCAGTTTGCTGCGAGTTAAAGCGTCTCGCGGACCGTCTTGGAGAATTCTGAGCGATAGACTGGCTCGTTGTGCAGTCGCATGCGGCGTTCAAAGTGGGTGCGATAATCGAGGTTGTGAGCGGAAGCCTTTTCTTCGACGTGCTGTGGGCCACTGAGCGGAATCTTTTCGCGCATGAGTTCCAAGGCTTCATCGAAATACTCTTTGACGTCCGTCCAGAAGTGCAGGCGTCCGTCCGCCTTTAGTACTCGATAAACATCCAAGAGGAATGCTTCATTCATGATTCGACGCTTGCGATGGCGTTTTTTCCACCAAGGGTCTGGAAAGTAGACATGCACCGCGTCCAAACTTTCCGAGGACAGGTGGTCGTGGAAGAACTTTTGCGCGTCGCCGTGAATCAAAAAAGCATTGTCACGGGCAGCTTTCGCGAGTCGAGCTGCGGCAAAACTCGCGTATTTGCGGGCGATTTCAATGCCGATAAAGTTGCGATCTGGTAAATCACCCGATGCGGTTGACATGAACAGCCCCTTGCCGCAGCCAACTTCCACTTCCAGAGGAGCGTCGTGTTGAAACATCTCGGCGGGCATGAAGGGGGCCGTTAACGAATCAAATTCGCGCAAGTGCCAGGAAAGATCCAGATCCGCATCAATCTTACGCAGTGCTCGACGTCCCATATGCTTGACCGAATGCGGTCCGCGTCGCGAACATTGAAGCCAAGCAAGGTGGCTTCGTCGTTACCTAACCTTGACGATCGCGGATGGCTCCTTCCAATGCGGCAATCGGAAGCGGAATCCCCTTGATCGTGCCATCGACCACGATGCGATCTTTGACCGCGCCCTGAAAGCGACAGACGATCATGCGGCCTCGTCGTACCTTGACGAGCATCGTCATAATCAACAGCCGATCTCCGGGAATGACGGGATCCCGAAATCGCACACCCTCTAAACCGCCAAAGCCGACCATCTCGCTTCCCAAGAGGTCATGCTTTTGCGTGTAGTACGAAGCCAGCTGGGCTGCCGCTTCACACATGATCACGCCAGGCATCAATGGCATGCCAGGCATATGGCCTCTTGCCCAAAATTCTTTTTCCGTCGTGTCACGGAATCCCAAGCAAGTGTGATTCTCAGTGTTTTCGTGAATGATCCCCGACAACTGCTCCATTTCAAAACGCTGGGGGTTGTAACGACGAATCACTTCGATATCGGCAGTCACATGGTTCAGATCAATCGCCGACAGATCGAATAGAAAATCCTTGGAGTTCAAATCTTTCCCCTTGCTGGCATCTGCGACAGTCGTGAAACGAATCCGATAACAAAACTAAGTCTTGGTGATCTTTCGCTTCGATTTGCGGGCCTTCGCATTCGCGGGACGCTTGCCGTGATTCGCTTTCTTGATCTTGCGCCGTGGTTTGCTCATCTTTGTCTCCTAAGCGTGTCGAGCGACAGAAATTCAATTCCGCAGGATAACATTTTGCTTTCGTATTGAGAAGCCCGAGCGATGGCTGGAGATTTCCCCTTGGTCTCAGAGGAATCGTCCTAACTCCTAGTGCTGTTAAGTGTTGCGGAAGAGATCGGTTCGCGAGGAGGCCCGCTGCGACAATCGATGCATCAGTGCTGGAAGCCAAACAAGGGAAGTCAGGAGGCAACAGCTTACTCCGAGCGTTACCACCCGTCCCAGCGAGCGAAGCCCTTCGTGTTGTGCGAGCATAAGACTCCCGAAACCAATCATTGACGTCAGTGATGTCATGATGATCCCGTGGGCCGTCGCCGGTCGTATCGAGAGCACGCCTTGCTGTTGTTGCCAGTCGTGAACCACGTGGACTCCATCGTCGATTCCGATGTCGACAAGTAGCGGCAACACGATAATGTTGGCCGGATTCAGCGGGATTTGCAGCTAGCCCATCAGACCGAACAGTTGCAGTAGGCCGAACAAAGTGAGGGGAGCCGCCAACAGAATCAGAGTCGGGCGGCGCAGATCCCACCATAACACCAGCAAGACAGCAAAACTCGAATAGGCTGCTGCTTGAATATAGCTACGCTTCATTTGGTGGGACCCATGGTGATTTTGCATCGGTTGTCCTGTTGCTGACGGGTCCACCGACTTAATTTGGGTGATAAATTCTTCTAAAGCCTCGGGGTCCCAGATGTTTCCTTTGGCGTAGACCCGCAGCAGACGTTCTCCTTGATGTCCAACGAAGCGAGCTCGCAGGCTTTCAGGCAGATCGGAAATGGTCGGGAGCTCGAACGATGAAACGGCTTGCAAGCTTGTCAGTTGCTGCCAGCGATCTTTGAGAACCGAATTGCTCGCTTGTTGGAGCCGTTGTTGCGATTGGGGTGTTTGCTGGAGATCGGGAAGCAAGTCGGCGTTGGGGACCCGCTCCAAGGGATCGGTCACGGGGTGAGGAAAGTCGATTGAGCTGAAAGGGGGCGATTGGTTGACTGCAGCAAGTCGGTGGGAGATTCTCTTGATGATCGTTTGCTTTTGATCGGTGGCATGGGGAATCAATTCGGACAAGTCTTCGACTCGTTCGACCGAATCAAGCTTGCTGAACGCATTTCGCCGACGCGCTAAGTCATCCCGATCTGTGGCGATTGAAATCGCATGCCAAACACTTTGCTTGGCGCTTGCAATCAGACGATGTTCCCAAGCAACACTTTCGAGGCCTGCTGCTTGCAGATTCAGCAAGTTGTGATCATATCGCAAGCGAGAAATCCCTAGGGTCAGCAGGATCGTCAAAATGATCCCCTACGCGACCGTTTGTTGAGAATTTTTCCAGCATGGTCGAAGCGTTCTCGATGCAATTCTTTGCAGATTGCATCGCGGCGGCTCGTAGGGGCGACGGTCAAGACGCAAGAGAGCTGGAAGCACGAGCAGCGTTGCTAACACGCAAAGCAGGATTTATCCGCCAGCGATGATGCTCAATTTGGCGACTCCCAAGAACTCGGTAAGACCGGTTGTGAAAAAGGCGAGGGCGGTTGTGACGCCCGCCGTCAGAATTGTGGGACCGATGGTCAGTGAGGTTTGCAGCAAGGTGGTTGATGAGTCTTTGTAAGTCCTCCGCAGCGCGAGGTAGCGAGTGACGTAATGAATCGCGAAGTCAACTCCAAGCCCGATAGAATTACACCGAAAGATACGCTCAGAATGCTGAGACGGCCCAGCGTAAGGGTGAGATAACCACAGGTCCACGTGATTCCGACCAGCAGGGCTGTGATTGCAAATGCCGGATATCGAAGTTTGCCAAATCCTGCCCAGAAAAGAAGGGACACCAAAACAAGCGAAACGATACTTGCTTTCGTCATGTCAGCTTCGCTTGTTGACATCTCGTCAAATTCGATCACGGGTAGACCTGTCACTCCGATTTCAATACCAGAGTGTTTTTTAGAGGTTGTCATCGCTATTTTTCGCAGTTTCGTAATGGATTGTTGTCCTGACGCGAACTGCTGGGCAGGGTTGACCAGATGAAACGCGATTAGTCCGCGTTTGTTGTCGTTGGAGAGCGTGTAAGTTAGCAAGCGAGCTTGCAGATCGTGAGCTATTTTTGCAAACGGCCAAGGCGACTCGTATTGATCCGGGGTGGTCGCCGCGACGGTGACAAGTTGCCAAAACAGTTGAGCATTGGCGGACTCGGCTTCGTGAGTGAGTAAGGGAATGGCCTGAATCAATGATTCTTCAAGTGAATTGCGCTCTGCCACCGAAAGGTAATACAACCCCTTTCGGCTGAATTGGGCTGTGGCAATTTTGTAGTGAACGTTGCGAAAGAGATCGGGTTGCTCAAGCAGTTGCTGCCCGATGTCATCCAGCGCATCGCAAATCATCGACGGATCAGAGCCTTCCACGACCACGAGCACGTTGTCAGTCGCATCGAATTGGTGCGTGAAGTCGAGCCAATCTTGTTGAGACTCGCTACCAGGTCCGAGCAAGGCGGTTCGCTTGGTGCTGAATTCAAGTCGCTGCATCATGAAGAATACGCAGCCGAGCGCCAGCAAAGTGTCACCACGACCGGACAAGAAATTGCCAGCCGCGTGAGGTTGCGAATCAAAACGGCTTGCAGCCGGTGACTGTGCTGCATGCGAAGGGACTCATAGCAGGGTTATGCGTGACTCAATTCAGCCAAATGACGAAGCTTCTCAAGGGCTGCACCACTCGTAATTGCGTCCATCGCAAGCTGCGTGCAGCTTGCCGGTGACTCGTTCATGTTCGCCGTCCAGAGTGCGGCCGCGGCGTTGATTGCAACGATATCTCGAGCCGGCCCCGCCGTGTTATTGAAGACCTTGCGGATGATTTCAGCGCTGTCAGCAGGGGAATTAACCAGCATTGACGATTTGTCCGTGCAGACTTCCAACCCGAATTGGTCGGGTGTCCAACGGAAGTCATGAACCGTGCTCTTGGTGATTTCTGTACAGTCAGTGGCCCCAGTCAGTGTGACTTCATCCAGACCATCCGAGCCACAAACGACCACGGATCGTTCTGTACCCAGTCGTTCGAGAGCGTTGGCGAGTAAGGGGCGAAGTTCGGGCTTGCCCACCCCTAGTAACTGAAACTGAGCGTTGGCCGGATTACAAAGCGGTCCCAAAAGATTGAAAATCGTACGAATTCCCAGTTTTTTCCGGACAGCGGCCACGTGACGCATCGACTGATGCATCAGCGGGGCGAAACAGAAACAGATTCCAGCCTCTTCCAAACATCGCTCAGATTGCGCGACGGTGGCCTCAATATTGACACCCAGCTCTGCGAGCACATCGGCTGAACCCGTCTTGCTGGTCATACCCCGATTGCCGTGTTTTGCAACAGCGACGTCAGCTGCCGCGGTGACAATCGCTGCCGCAGTACTAATGTTGAATGTGCCTGATGCGTCGCCGCCCGTTCCGCATGTATCTAGCAAACGTGGACGAGTTGAGCGAATCGGTGTCATGTTCCGCCGTAGAGCCTCGGCGGCTCCAGCGATTTCATCTACGGTTTCGCCCTTTTGATGAAGAGCGGTCAGCAGGAGTGCAATCTGTTCTTCTTGCCAGCTGCCCTGCATGATCGCATGAATAGCGGATGACATCTCTTCCATGGATAAATTTTCGCCGCCGGAAACGCGGCCAAGGATTTCACTTGTCATGAAGGGGGGGTCCTGTCCAGCGATAGGGTGTCAGGATTGAAAGCAGGGGATCATTGAATTACCTGAATTGCCCAGATTCTAGCAGCCGATCGCAGGTCAGACCACGCTGATCGTGTCGAAGCCGTTTTTTTACCGATTTCGATTAGCCTTGTTGCACGGTAGTCCCAAATCTACAATCGTGATTAACCGGTATAGTCTCTTAATTCTATTCATCTATTGAGTTTCAGCCCGATGCCTCGACGAGTTATTATCGATTGTGACCCGGGGATCGACGATGCGGTTGCCCTTTGCATGGCATTGTTCGATCCCAGATTCGAAGTCGTGGCCATCACGGCGACGGCGGGCAATGTCGACGCGCGTCAGTCCAGTCGGAATGTGCAGACCGTCATTGAAATGCTCGACCCGCCCCGCTGGCCGCGACTAGGAATGGGTCGCGAGTCGAGTGCAACATCATCGGTTGATACAACGGATCTGCATGGTGCTGATGGCTTAGGGAATCTAGACGTTTCGATATCGGAGTTGCATCATCAACACCCGTCCGACAAGGTGATTGCCGATGCGGTTCGCAATGAACCGGGAGAATTGACAATTGTTGCCTTAGGGCCGCTGACGAATATTGCTCGCGCGATCAGTCGCGATCCGGATTTGACGACGATGATCGATCAAATCATCATGACGGGAGGCAGTGTTGAGGGCATCGGCAATGTGACTCCTGCGGCCGAGCGCAATATCTATTCCGATCCAGAGGCAGCACGGGCCGTGTTTCACTCACCCATCACCAAAACGCTCGTCCCGTTGGACGTAACGCGTCGGCTGATGTTTCCCTTCGATCTGGTCGATCGACTGCCGCACGGTGAAACACGAGCTGGGAAATTGCTCCATCATGTGGTGCCTTACGCCTTTCGTGCTTATCGGCAACAACTAGGGCTCGAAGGTATTCATTTGCATGACGCCGTCTCCCTCGTCTTCGCACTCCAACCTGAGCTGTTTCGCACCGAAGAAATGGCGGGAGATGTCGAAACGCAAGGTGAACTGACTCGCGGGACAACAATCTTTGACCGACGTCCACGACCCGACTGGCGAATTAACATGGATGTCGTGGTGGATTTGGATCTCATCGAAGTTCAAGCTGCTATCGAGCGAGGCTTGAAGTACGCCGGCCAGCAAACCGCCTAGCTTCAAACGTACCAGCACGGTTACTTATTGATTGCCGGTGGCTCACCGGTTGACGGGTTCGAAATGCCGACGGTTGGCAACTTTGACATTTAATTTTACCAGTTTGGTGTTCCGCACAACATCGATGGAAACCGTTTGGTTGATCGGCGTCATACTAACCAAATTGACTAAATGGTCATCGTCTTCGATAAAGATTCCGTCGTAAGTGGTGATGAGGTCATCCACTTGAAGGTTGGAGAAAAAGGCGGGAGACCTTGGAGTCACCCCTTTGACTAAGGCTCCTCGAACTCGATCGAGGCCGAGTCGTTGAGCTTTTTCTAGCGAGTATTCGCCATCCAATTGGACGCCCAAATAAGCATGGCTGACCTCCCCGTAGACGATCAATTGCTCGGCAACGAACATCACCAGCCGGATTGGAATCGCAAAGCTGACACCTTCGTTTCCGCCAGAGTTACTGGCGATGGCCGTGTTGATGCCGATGACTTCACCCCTCAGGTTGAGAAGCGGACCGCCGCTGTTGCCTGGGTTGATTGCCGCATCGGTCTGTAGGAAATCCTGGAGACGAACATTTTCGGTCCCTAATTCGAGATCGCGCCGGCCCTTGGCACTGATGATTCCGTAAGTCACAGAATGACTTAAACCAAACGGGCTACCCACTGCGACAACGAAATCACCGATTTCTACTTGATCGCTATTACCGAGGCGGGCGGAAACAATATTTTCACCACGGACCCGGATCACTGCCACGTCCGTGTCTGCATCCGTCCAGGTCTTTAGGGGGCGGAGATGACGGCCGTCACTCAGTCGTACCTTGATGTTTTCGAGCGAAGTATCAGCAATCACGTGCCGATTGGTGATCACGAAAAACTCGCGATTCAACTTGATGATGATGCCAGAGCCAGCCTCTTCGATGGTTGGCTGGGAACCGAATTGCCCATCGCTGACTTCCGTCTTGTACGACTCGATGTGGACGACGGTTGGCTTGACGAGCTGAACCACCTTCTTGAGAAGGTTTCCCTGACTCTTGACAAGAGCGTACTCAGCAGCAACTTCTTCGTACAGTTTATCCCGACTGTTGTCGACGGTTGCTTGTTCCACAACTCGCGGAGCACTTCGCGGTTTGAGAGCCACCGTTTGAGCCGACGCGGGTGCGATGCTGCACACTGTTGCCATGCCGCACGCGGTGAAAGTCGTGGCGGCGAATAATAATTTGAACCATCTCAGACGCACAAAGAGCATGCCGTAAACCTCCGTGTCTCACGGCTGGATCCATTCTCAGCCGGCAGTGAACTCGAAATGCGGTCAGGAAATGTCGACTTCGACATCATTGATTACTGGGTCGTCACCCGAATTTAGAATGTTTCCCAGATTTGGGTTCGGCGTGGGTAACTCACCCGTCTTTTCCAATTCCTGTTGGCATTGGATGCAATAGGTCGCATACGGGAGAGCCTGAAGTCGGATGACGGGGATGTTCGTAGCACATCCATCACATTTGCCGTACGATCCGTCTCGCATCTTTTCGAGCGCGGTTTCGATGTTCGCGAGTTCGCGACTTTCGACCTCGGCCAGCTGCGAGTTGATTTCGTCCTGTGCCGAGTCGAGTGCGAAATCGACAACGTCACCTGATGTCTGTTCTCGCAGTTCTTTGAGGAGACTCAGATCACCAGCCAGTGCTCTGCGGAGCGCATCACGACGTACAATCAGCACCTCGCGAAGATTCGTCATTGCGTCTTTGCGTGCCATGTTTACTTCAACCTCTGTCTGTTCGAACAAGCTTGGCTGAAGGTTGAATGCCCCCCTTCAGTTTGTCGCTCGAACTGCCTGTAAAAGCCTCGTTCCGAAGTGTAATCCGTGTTCCGATTTTAGCTCGCTGAGCTCGTCGGCAACCAAACTATAGTACGCTTGCTTCGCGAGTGGGGTTGGAAAAACCGAACCCATCCTTAAACTCGGGTTTGACGCCCGGCTGCGTGGCGGTAACGTCTTGCCAAGACTCGTGTTACGGCGGTTGATCCGGCTTCAATTCGCTTCTTGTGGAAATGATTTGAAATGTTTGTCGACACTCTGTGGTTTTGAATTGCTACCATTTCGACGCGACAAAAGCCTTGAAAACTGCTCATTCGACCGTTCGACACAAAAGCGCCCCGAGGCCGCTATCGGATAATCGACAAAACCGGCAGTGACATCTAGCCTTTTTAGGCTGGCTATCAAAATTCCCGAGATCGATGCGAATTGTAGACCTAGCGATCGGAGCCGGTTGGATGCACTCAACATCAGGCTGTTAAAGAGTTTGACGCCATCGTTTTCATGACGTAAATCGTAGCTGTGAACTGAATGACTGAAGGGGGACGTTCGATTCAACGTCGGGTCGAGATTTGCAAAGCCTCCTTTTTATTCGCGAATTAAAGCAGCCGAGTGTTGTCAGCCTTGAACGTTTTGTCCGATTTTTCTACGAGCAAATTGCCCGCAATCATTTCCACCTCGCCCCAGCCTAGCTCTCGCGGGCTCTGCTTTCAAATTCATACCGGCCAGCATCATGGACGTGTTTTTCGGATTGGAAGCCAGCTTTGTTCAATCGGTTCAGCATCCGGTTGTACGCTTCGGCTACAGGCACCGAATGTCGAGCCGATGCACTGTGTGATTGTTCGAGGCAAGATGGGCACTGTTGTTCGTCGTTGGGCGTCTCCGGCTAAGTTGAATGGTCACGAGTTCACCGAGGCGTATTTGCATCCTGGAGATTATTTGTCCATTGGATCGGTGGAACTCGAATTGATCTCCGAACCTGCAGACGCCTTTGTCGAGCGAATTCCTCATCGCTCGAACCGAGTCAGTCTCCACTCTTTGTCTTCTTTGGCAAACTCAAAACAGCCAAATTATCACAGGGAGGAAAATTTCTCTCGGCCGCTGCAAGCGATTCAGGCTGAATCCAAACGTCTCGAACAAAGTCTGTTGCGACAGGAAGGTGAGTTAACTCGGTTGCTGAAAAGTAATCGGGTAACTCAACATGCGATCAATTTAGAGTCCCACAACGGTTCGCAAGATGGCGCCTTACTATCCGAGTTGGAACTCGTGAAGCAGCGGTTTGAATTGGCGCAGCAGGCAAGATTGTCTGCTGAGAGGGCGCTCGCAAGATTCGCTCGAATGATTTGCGAGGTACAGGATTCGGAACCGCGCGTGGGTGGAATTCCAGGCAAGTGCAGCGTTGACTTGGCGGCAGGTGACTTCACCGTGTTCCCCCACGATCCGTCGGTACGAGATCGTGGGATTCACCCCAGCGATTCATCACGTGAGGCTTTGTCGTCTTTGCCAGGCAGAAATGGATCGGAACATGGCCGGTCAAGCGTGGGTGAACACGCCGCAGAAAGCTCGTTGCCTGTTGAGCGGAAAGAGACAGAAGAGATGAGTGAATATCTTCACCGTCTTTTGAAGCGAGTCAACGAATTCTCGAAAAACACCGAAGAGCCATCCGAGGAATAGGATTCGTCCGTTTCCCCACCAACTTGTCAATCTGTCGCATCGCAACTGGCTGGCTTGTCACGCTCGACACGGTTCACGCTCTTGCAATGGGTTGGTTCTAACGATTCAACCGATGCGGCTAGCAAGATTTCCAGTCGACAGCGGCAGACGAGATCACGAACGGCCCCCAATACGACGACGATTTGCAGTGAGCGAACTTAGAAGCCGCGGGAGTCACGAATATCCTGGAAATCGCGCAGATGGTAGTCGATGGCCGTATAGTCGAGCACCTTGCAGAGGCCGCGCAAGGCGACTCCCATCCCATCTGGTCCGCTGAACCCGCCAAATTGACCACCGCCTTTTACGTGGGGTTCCAAATCGAGAAAGACGCCGGGAATTCCTCGGCGACGGAGTTTTCGTTCGAGTTTGGGAATGTGATCGCGGAAGTCGCGAAAGATCGCCTCGTGAGCGCTTTCACCCAGATCAGCCGGTACAAAATGTTTGAGCGTTTCTTCATCGACATGCGTTGTGCGATGAGTTGGCTTGGGATGTCGATAGTCTTTCACGTGGATCCAGCCGAGTCCTGGCTTCATCGCGAGATACTGGTCAAAGACTTCGGCGGGGGTGAAGCCTTGCGTGATAATGTTGCCTGCATCAAAGATTAACACCAGTGCGGGGTGGTTCACCTTGCGATGGATTTCAGCAAGAATCTGGCCGGTTTGTCCCACGAGATTTGCTTCGATTTCGAGACCAAACGTTAGGTCGCTACGATGGCAGGATTCGGCAATTTGTCCGAGTTGATCGACAACCTGTGGGATATGCTCTTCCGCAGGTGTGTCGCGTGGGTGGTAAAAGGAAAATCCACGGATCAATTTCGTTTCCAGCGCGTGCGCAATTTCACAGGCTTTCTTGACGTCCTTGCTTAGATAGCGTTTGAACGGGACGAATTTGTTTTTCGACCCATCGTCAACGTCATTAAGCTTTACCTTGCCGATGGGTGAACCGACCGACGAAACGTTGAGTCCGTACTCATCTTGCAGGTGTCGAACTTTACTGATTTCGGACTTGGTGAGTTCCATGACGTTTTTAATGCCATTGCCGACATCGATGAAGCGAATGCTGTAATACTGCAGTCCAATTGCCGCAAATGCTGCGAACTGCTGTTCCGCCGTCTTTTGATTTGCTGCTTCGTCCGCGAAGCCAGTCAACAGGACCTTAGGATTGTCGGGCATATCTGTTTTCTCATCGATGATGACGTTGACTAGTAACTGGATCCGACCATTGTCTCGCTGTGCGAACACCGTGACAAGGGCATTAGACGAGGGTGCAACGACGAGGTTTCGCCGTCGGCCACCTGCCCTCAGCGGGCAACTGACCATGAGACTCTTGTGAAGCCTCTTGCAAGCTGAAGCGGTTGGCCTAGTTTTCAGCCGAATATCGCGCCGTGATTGTTGCCGTAATCCCGCCTCGTGCATTGAAGTCTGCTGTGAGCGTCATTTGACGGGGTTGAATGACAGCAACAAGGTCATCGAGAATCCGGTTCGTAACGTTTTCATAGAAGATACCCTCATTGCGAAACTGTTGCAGGTACATCTTCAAACTTTTCAACTCGACGCACAACTGGTTAGGAATGTAGTTGAGCGTCAGCGTGCCGAAGTCAGGTTGGCCGGTTTTGGGGCATACGGATGTAAATTCGGGGCACACGATTTCAATTTGGTAGTCCCGTTGCGGGAATGTGTTGTTAAACGGTTCAAGCATCGATTTAAAATCGTCAGGCATTAGGTGCTCCAAGGGCTTTTTGTCGATCGGCGATTTGACGCGTGGAGTTGTTTGCTCCTTTGCGCCGCAAGTTCATTTTGTCATGATGGACAGGGTGGTGCCAAGGGGCCGGAAAAGCGAAACCAATGCGTGTAGCTGAGATTTACGAATCGATTCAAGGTGAGGGTGCTCTGACCGGCACTCGCAGTGTTTTTGTGCGCACCAGCGGTTGCAATTTACGCTGTGTTTATTGCGACACCCCTTATGCCTCCTGGAATCCCGAAGGGGAGGATCTTTCGGTCGACGAAATCGTGGAAGCGGTGGTTAAATGGGATGCGGTGCATGCGGTTCTGACGGGTGGTGAACCGATGCTCTTCGCGGAATTGGTGCCACTCTGTGAGCGACTTCGCGAGTTGGGGATGCACATTACCATCGAGACGGCCGGCACTCTCTATTTGCCGCTGGCTTGCGATTTGATGTCGATCAGTCCCAAGCTTTCAAATTCTACTCCTTCGGCAAAAGATTCGCCCCGTTGGCACCAACGCCACGAAGATTCCCGCCATGTTCCCAAGACCATTCGTCAATTAGTTGACGAATACTCCTATCAATTTAAGTTCGTTGTTGGGAGTCCCGCGGACCTCGATGAGGTGCTTACGTATCTTGGGTTGTTTCCCCATATTGATCGATCCCGTGTCATGCTGATGCCGGAGGGCTGCGATCAGCAGCGCCTGCTCGAATTGCAACGCTGGCTTGAGCCTGATTGTCGGCAACACGGATTTCGTTTCTGCCCTCGTCGACATATCGAATGGTTTGGGGCTTTGCGAGGGACCTAGATTGACCGGCGATCGCGGTGGGATCTCGCCTGAATTCATCGGGAAATGATCGTTTGGCGGCTTGGTTGACTTCGATCTTTGCGGGTTGACTTTCGGCAGGTTATGCTGATGGCTGAGAGTGCGGGCCGCGCTCTCCTATTCGCGATGTGGCCTTGTTTGTATCCGGCCACATTCGATTGACCTGTGTGGTTCGTGACCGGACCTTGTACAGAAACCTATTCGTTGACATCCATCAGCATTTGAGAGCCTACGATGTTGGAGTTTCACGCTCAAGGAAAAGCCTACACCTGTTCTGGAACGACTCGGAGAGATTTCTTGCGAGTCGGATCATTAAGTGCCATTGGCTTGTCACTTCCTCAATACTTGCAAGCTCGGGAGCAAGGAGCCGTCGATCCGAAGGGCGATGATCGATCATGTATCATGATCTTCAATCTGGGCGCTCCGAGCCAGCTCGATACGTTCGATATGAAGCCCGATGCGCCGGCTGAAATACGAGGGCCGTTCAAGCCAATTCGGACCGTGTCGCCGGAGATTGAGATTTCAGAAATCTTTCCGCAACATGCCAAAGTGGCTGATCATTTTTCATTGGTGCGCAGCTGCTATCACACTTCGGCTGCCGTGCACGACGCCGGTTGGCAAATGATGCAAACGGGTCGCCAGTTTAGTGGTGGAGTTGAAACGCCCCATCCCGGAGCAGTCGTCAGTTATTTGCGTGGACGCAAGACGGACCTACCTCCATTTGTTGTGTTACCCGAACTCATGGGACGCGGCGGAGGAAATCTTCCAAATGGCCAAGCCGGTGGCTTTCTGGGGAAATCCCATGATCCATTTGCGTTGATGGCAGATCCTTCCCAGCCCAAGTTCAAGGTGCCCGATCTCTTGCCGCCCTCAGAAATCGGAACGGTTCGACTGGAACGTCGCCGTCGCATGCGCGAGATCGTTGATCAAACGGTCGAGCACTTCGAGCAAAGTGAAGATGCTCGTTTACTGGACTCGAATTTTCAGGCCGCCTATCGTTTGATGACTAGCACGCAAGCTCGAGAAGCATTCGATCTCTCCAAAGAATCGAAAAAGGTGCGGGAACGTTACGGTCAAAATCGCTTTGGTCAATGTTGTTTGCTTGCTCGCAGACTGGTCGAGGCTGGGGTTCGTTTTGTGACCATCAATACGTTTCTGACCGTTTTCGATGAGATCACTTGGGATATCCATGGCTCGAAACCCTTCACATCGATCGAAGGGATGCGTGACATTGTCGCACCAATGTACGATCAAGCGTACAGTGCGTTGCTCGAAGATCTCGTTGATCGAGGTATGTTGGACAGCACGATGGTGGCTTGCTTAGCCGAGTTTGGGCGCACGCCGAAAGTTAATCCGGCTGGAGGTCGAGATCATTGGCCACAATGTTTTACGGTCAGTTTTGCAGGTGGAGGCGTTCAAGGAGGTCGTGTGGTCGGTGCCAGCGATCCGATTGGTGGAGTGCCTGCCGATCGTCCCACCCAACCTGCTGAAGTCGTTGCCACGATCTTTCGTGGGCTAGGTCTGAACACCGACGGACACCTTCCGGGACCTTCCGGGCGTCCGTTTCCTCTCGTTGATATTGGCAATGAGCCCATTAAGGAGCTGTTTTCGTGATGAACCCATGCGGAACCCGCTGTAATTTGACTCTCAGTCTGCTTGTGGTTCTTCTGCTGACGACTTGCCTTCGTGCTGAAATCAAAATCTTTCCCGACAACGCGATTGTCTTATCCGGACATGATTCGGTGCAGCGCGTGCTCGCCGAGCAAATTCAGGACGGGCAATCGGTCGGAGATGTGACAGAACAGGTCGTTTGGAAGGTGAGTGATTTAGGCATTGCGCGGATCGAAGGCGGACAGCTTTTTCCTGTGGCTGACGGCCTTACGACGCTTACCGCCACGGGGGAACTGGGGAAAGCGACTGTCGAGGTGAGCGTGATCGGTGCGACCCAGAAGACGGATTGGGAGTTTTCCCGTCATCTGCTGCCCGTTTTGTCCCGAGCTGGCTGCAATACGGGGGCCTGCCATGGGGCGCTTGCCGGCAAGGGAGGTTTCCGATTGTCGTTGCGAGGTTACCACCCAGACGGCGACTATCATGCCATCACGCAAGCGGCTCGTGGACGCCGGATCGAACTCTCGGACCCCGGACGAAGTTTGTTAGTGGCAAAACCTTCCGGAATGATTCGCCATCAGGGCGGAATGCGACTTCCCCCAGAATCTCGTGACTATCGTGTGCTGGTCGAATGGGTCACCAATGGTGCATCGGGGCCATCGAAGAATGATTCCAAACTCAGCACGATTCATATTCAGCCCGAGTTAATACGGCTGCAACCGGGGGACCGACAACGTTTGATTGTCACGGCAGAATATGAGGATGGTTTGCGGGAAGACGTGACGGATTGGGCCATGTTCTCCTCTTCTGATCAAACCGTGGCTCGAGTTGACTCCGAGGGCATCGTTGAAATTATTGGCAATGGCGATGGGGCAATTGTCGTTTGGTTTTCCAGCCAGCTTGCTTTGACGCGTCTTTCTTCGCCATTTCCCAACCAGATTTCCGATGATCGATATGCGGCAACGCCTCGCCGAAACTTTATTGATGACTTAGTGCTCGAAAAACTCAAGGAACTGAATCTGCTACCCTCGCCTCGATCAACGAATTCCGAGTTTCTCAGGCGGGTCTATCTTGACACGATTGGAACACTGCCAACAAGCGATGAGGTTCAGCTGTTTCTTGAAAATGAACGTGCTGATAAGCGAGATCGCGTGATTGATGACTTGTTAGCCCGTTCCGAATATGTTGACTATTGGAGTCATCGTTGGTCGGATCTGCTGTTGGTCAACGGTCGTCGATTGAGACCGAAAGCCGTCCGCGCGTATTACGCCTGGATTCGCGATCACGTCGCGAATAATTCTCCTTGGGATCAGATGGTTCGCGAGATTGTTACTGCCAAAGGGAGTAGCATTGAGAATGGGGCGACCAATTTTTATGCGTTGCATCAAGATCCGGAGAATATGACCGAAAACGTAAGCCAAGCGTTTTTGGGCCTCTCGATTGGATGTGCCAAGTGCCACAATCATCCGCTGGAAAAATGGACCAATGATCAATACTATGCGATGGCGAATTTTTTCTCGCGAGTCAAAGCGAAGGGGTGGGGAGGCGACGCTCGAAGCGGAGATGGGATTCGTACGCTGTTTGCTGCAAATCAGGGTGAGCTCATCCAGCCTTTGACCGGAATTGCCCAACGCCCGACTCCTTTGGACGGAAAGCCGTTGCCGCTGGCTGCGACTGGGGATCGACGGGACTTTTTAGCCGATTGGCTGACCTCCTCCAAAAACGACTATTTTCGTCGCGCGATCACTAATCGAGTTTGGGCCGCGCTGCTGGGGAAAGGACTCGTTGAGCCCGTCGACGATTTGCGTGTCTCCAATCCTGCTCGAAATGAACCACTGCTCGATCAGCTGAGTCAGTTCCTGGTCGAACGTGATTTCGATCTGAAAAGTTTGATTCGCGAGATCTTAATCTCCGAAACTTATCAACGATCCAGTCAGCCACTGCCCGGCAATCAGGACGATCGTCACTATTTCAGTCGCTATTATCCTAGACGACTTTCTGCCGAAGTATTGCTGGATGCGATTTCACAAGTCACTGAAGTGCCGACAAAGTTTACTCAGATCGGATACGACGGAAGTGATTTTCAAAATACTTCTGACTACCCTCTCGGCACCCGTGCCATCCAATTGCACGATTCGGCTGTCGTTTCTGAATTCCTGAAAAGTTTCGGTCGTAACGAACGAGATATTACCTGCGAGTGTGAACGGTCAGACACGCCCAGCTTGGTGCAGGTGTTGCACATCAGTAACGGTGTCACCATCAACGAACGTTTGCGGGAGCCAAACAGTTGCGTACAGAAATCGGTCGCTAATGAGTTGGACCTGGCGGAATTCATTCATCGTGCGTTTGTCAGTACCTTGTCTCGCCCGCCGACTCAACAAGAGGTCGAAGGGCTTTCGCAGATGATTCAAGAAACACCGGAAGATCAACGCATCACGGCATTCGAAGATCTGTATTGGAGCATCATGAGTACTCGAGAGTTTTTGTTCAATCACTAGGAAATGATTTGCAGATCGAACGTATCCCTCGCATCCATTCTTACATCAAAGGCATTCGCGCATGCGACTTCAAAATATTGTCAGGACCCTCGCATTGCTTTGGCTTTTGGCCTACGCTCGCTCGTTGATAGCAGCTGAGTCGCTCGAGTGGCACCAAGACATTATGCCGCTCATGAATCGGTATTGTACGGGGTGTCACAACGACGACGATCTAGAAGGTGACTTATCGCTCGAGTCCTACTCGACGTTGGTGCAACCCTCTGAAGAGGGTCCGCTAATACAACCCGGAAATGCTGCAGCCAGCCGATTGCTTGGGGTTGTTAACGGGACGATGGAACCGCGGATGCCGCCGGAGGATCAAACGCAACCGAGTCAACGTGAAATTGATTTGCTCAAACGGTGGATTGAGACAGGAGCGAAAATAGACGGATCCTTGGCGAATATAAGTCAACCGCCGCGGCGAGAATTGAATACACCTCAAATTGCTCCCAGCCTGACTCCGAAACCGATCACATCGATGGCTTTTTCGACTGACGGTCAGGTTTTGGCGGTTGCCCGGTTTCAAAATGTGGATTTGGTTACGGCCAACGATCATCGATTCATTCAGCAATTAAGTGATCATCCCGGCAAGGTCAACGATGTGCATTTTACCCGTGACGGTCGCTATTTGATCGCCGCTACGGGAATTGCCGGACTGTCCGGAGAAGCTCAAATCTGGGATGTTCGCACGGGGCAGAGGGTTCGTCGTTTGGCAGGGCATCGTGATGTGCTCTATGCGGCCGTTGCAACCAACGATGGCCAGCGGCTGGCGACAGCTGGCTACGATCGAACGGTGATCCTCTGGGATCTTCGTGATGGGGAAAAGCTGCGTGAGTTGAAAGGGCACAATGGTCCCGTCTATGACTTGGCCTTCTCACCCGATGGGCGTGTGTTAGCAACTGCCAGTGCCGACGCGACAGTCAAAATCTGGAATGTGGCTTCTGGCGAACGTTTGGATACGCTGAGCCAGCCACTCAAAGAGCAGAATTCGGTCGATATCAGTCCCGATGGTCGATTTGTGATCGCTGGGGGAGAAGATAATCGCATCCGACTCTGGCGGCTCCTTTCGGTCGAAAAGCCTCGAATCAATCCGTTGCTGATGGCGCGTTTTGCCCATGATAAAACGATTGAGCGAGTCCGTTTCACTGCCGATGGCAAGCAAGTGGTCAGTCTGGCGGGCGATCGGAAACTGAAGGTTTGGAATGCTACTGATTTGACTCAACAGCAGACAATTGATGCAGGCACCGGCTTTTCTCAGGCCTTTGCTCTGAGACAGGATCAACATCAAGTCGCCGTAGGAGGCATGGATGGCGGAATGCTCGTCAGCGATTTTCTAACTTCGAGACCAGCCGAAGATCGGCCCGGACAGAATGTGTCCACCGTTCTCTCGCAGGCAAACTCAAGCGAGGAAGTCAGAGAAGTTGCTGAGCAGGAAGCGAATGATCAGATTAGCAGCGCTCAGGCGGTGCAGGTTCCCTGCCGCATTCAGGGAACAATCTGGAGTCAAGCTGGGACTGCTGATGTTGATTTGTTTCGGTTTGTCGCGAAAAGTGGCGACCGATTGGTAATCGAAACGAAAGCTGCCCGCGATGACTCGCCGCTTGACACACGCATTGCGGTGTTGGATCAACGGGGAGAACCGATCCCCCGTGTCCAGATGCGAGCTGTTCGTGATTCCTATTTCACATTTCGTGGTAAAGATTCGACGCAAACGGGAGACTTTCGCTTACATAATTGGGAAGAAATGGAGCTCAATCAGTACCTCTATGCGTCTGGCGAAATCGTGAAGCTTTACCATTATCCACGGGGCCCTGACTCAGGCTTCAATGTCTACCCTAACTTTGGACGACGTCACACGTTCTTCGATACGACTTCAATTACCCATGCCTTGCATGAACCCTGTTACGTTGTCGAACCGTTTGCACCGAACGCCAAGCTGCCTCCCAACGGATTGCCGACCTTTATTATCAATTATGAAAATGATGACGAGAGCCGCGGACGCTTTGGGAAGGACTCGTATCTTCGTTTTGAGGCTCCCAGGAATGGCGAATACATCGTACGCGTCGAAGATGTACGGCGCCTACACGGCGCCGCATTTAAATATCAACTGTCCCTGCGACGCCCCATGCCCGACTTTACTGTTTCGGTTAGTGGTGCAAATCCAAGTGTTCCCAAGGGGGCCGGTCGTAAGTTTGGCGTGGAGTTGCAGAGGATCGATGGATTTGATGGTGAGGTTCATGTGGCTGTTGATCGTTTGCCGCCCGGTTTTTCGGTTGGTCAACCGATTGTGATTCAGGCGGGGCAACTCCGTGGTTGGGGTACGATCATGGCCTCGCCCGATGCGGAACTCAGTGATGTCGAGGTTGCCAAACAATCCCGTGTTACCGCGACTGCAATGATCAATGGAAAATCAGTAACCAAAGAAGTGGGCTCGCTTGGTGAGATCAAGCTTGAAGATTCACCGAAATTGTTTGTGCATTTTTCGGCGAAGGGTGAAGACGCTGAATTGCCGGTGATCGAGATTCAGGCAGGGACGACCACCACTGCTCACATTCGCATCGACCGAAAAGGGCATACCGGACGGGTTGGTTTTGGGGGGGAAGAGGCGGTGATGAACACGCCTCATGGTGTGTATGTCGATAATATTGGTTTGAATGGCGTACTCATTACCGAATCACAGTCAGAACGCACAATCTTCATTTCGGCCGAATCGTGGGTGGAAGATACGGAGCGGTTGGTATTTATCGAGGCGAATGCCGGGGGCCGACCCACCTCGCGACCCGTGCTGTTGCGCGTTCTTGCAAATCAAGATTCGCTCGCTACCGCAGCGAATAAATTAGGCGTCGTTCAAGAGTGAATCAATTTGTTGTACGGCAACGGTAAGGGAGTGAACCGCCATTTGGAAATTTGTGTGTTGCGAGATCTCAGGTTGTATTTCGCAGAATAATTCGGTTGCCGATTTTAGCTTTCGCAGCTTTTTTTTTGCCTGTCGCAGATAGGCCTCTGCGTCTCCACTGTTGAGTGGTCCCCCCAGGGCAAGCATGTAGTCATAGAGGGAACGATGAACCTCACAAAGCTCCTCGTCTTCCTCCGCCTCTTCGCTGTGTTTCAGGAACGCACGCACCATCCAGACATGGCTCAGGAGTGCATCGATCCGGTGCATCGTCTCTTCAGGGTTGTGCATTGGAATTCAAGACAGATTTTCTTCCGAGGAATTATCCACATGTTTCGAATCTGTTGAAGAACTTGTGGCCGAATGGGATCCTCCGGTCTCTTTCGTCGCAGGCGACTCTTTGGTTTTCGAGGCGGATGTTGATTCCTGGCTTGACTTGGCAGGAGGCGCATGATGCTTGTCTGCGGCCTGTCCTTTGGGAGCAAAAGCCAACACCATCGACGCGCCAATCGCGACCATAATGATCCCCGCTAAGAAGAATGGAAAACGGGCTCCCAGGTTCTTCCAAGAAGTTCCTTGAAAATACATCGACACCAAGACATTGATGATTGGGGCACCGCCAAAGACCAGTGGCATGACATAAATGGGTTTGCCGCCACTGGTTAATGCGAGGATGATGCCAAGAGCACCGAAGGCACCTGCTGTGCCAGCGAGCATGCTCATCGAAATGCCTGAGAAGCTCCAGTCACCGCCCAGTTTACCGCGGCTGCTGAGAATGATGACCGGAACGATGATGGCGACAATGAAGTAGGCTCCGCCGACGCAGATCAATGGCTTGAGCCGATCGTCGCCAAGCCCATGTCCGCCTTTGTGCAAGATGGGGCCATACGCACCCCAACAAAGGATCGTAAGAGCGATTCCAGGTAATGCGAAAACGATGTCTTTCATCGACAAATCTCCGTAAGCAAGGGGAAGTCGAGTAGTCTACCACGCAACTGCGATCCGCCCAACCGACCTAATTAGTGATCGAAATGGGACTTTTACTCGTCGCGAAGCGCTTCAAGTGTTGGTGTGGTGAGAACTCGGTAGATGGCCATGGCACCCGTGATCACTCCCACGATCAGCAACAAGCTTAAAATGCTGAATACCGTGAACCAAGGTGGTTTTGCCCCACCCGACCAAGCGTGTGGTACGACTGCGATGAGTGCTGCGACTAATCCCATTCCCAGACCGGCAAGCAGGAGCACTAGATGTTCGCCGAGGACAAGATGGGCCAGCTGATACTTGGAGAATCCGACTGCCTGCAATAGGGCCAGTTCGTGTCGGCGTTCAAAAACATTTCGTAACTGCACCGCGGCTAAGCCAAAAGTTCCCAGCAATAGCCCCAATCCTCCCAGGCTTTGAAAGGTAGAAAGATAGGTGTTTTGAACCGCAAGCAGCTCTTGTAGAAAATCAGTCGATTCGGTGGTTGTCCAACCTTGGTCGCTGAAAGTTTCTTCCAGTAAACGAGCCGATTCATCGGTTTGCGAAGGTAAGCAGTGGATGAGAAAGTAGCGATATCCGCTGATGTTGGGGAATACGTTGAGAAGATTGTCTTCGCTGACGATCAATGCTCCCTGCAGGATTGTGTTAGATAACAAGCCGACGACTTCGAAGGTTACAGTCCCCGCTGCGCCATAATCGATTTCAAATCGTTCACCGATGCCTCCGTAAAGATGCAGGCTGTACATCGCAGTGTTTTTGTCCAAGACAACGGGAATCGCGGATTCGAGATGCTGGTCAAGCAAAAGCCAGGGATTGGCCTTCGTTGTCGGATCGTTGCCAGCGCTGGCAGCCCATCCGAATGCGGTTTTTTCTGGATTGTTGAAATGCTCGATGAAATTTGGCGGGCAGCCGATGACGCGCGGACGCTGAGATTGATACAGATTGCGACAACTCGCATCGTCGCCTCCCTGAAGGCGGAAGGAAAAAAACGTGGAGTTGTTTAGTGGCCCGGCCGCTGAGCCCATTACATCAACCCGCACCGTTGGATCGTTGAGGTTTTCAAAGATCGGCAGATCCGTTTGCGCAAATAACTGAAATCCACCTGTTCCTTCCGTGGTGGGACTCAGCCGAAAAGCACTGATGGCCACGATCAGAAAGCATGCCGCAGCCATCAAGCCAATGGTGAGCGTGCTGCGGCGGGGGTTGCGAGCGAGGTTTTTTAGGGCAAGCCGCCAGATGTTGAGCTTCTCTGGTTGGTCCTTCCCCCCAACAGCGAGTTGTTTCAGACGTTGCGATGTCCAAGTGAAGGCTGCGATCAACGCAATCGCACCGCTACCGAAGAAAGCCCCCGCTTGCGCTTCGCCCGCGAGGCGGGTCGCCAGGATCGCCAGCACGAGGGCAAGTAACAACAGGACTGGAGGCAGGTAGAACCATTGACGGCGAACGGCAATCGTTACGTCTGCGGTGACTCGTCCGCTGAGCAGGCGCCGCACAGAAAGTTGCCGCAATCCCCGCAAGGTGGCAATTAACGTTAGGAGCGATGCTGCAACTCCCCCCAACAAACCCAGTATGAGGCTCCAGGGATTGATCACCAATTCCAAGAACGGCGTGACGATTGCCTCGACCCACCAGGTCTTGAGACCGATCAGCATCAGATTGGCATAAGCGATACCGAGGAGACTACCGATCAGGGCGCCCCCCACGCTAAGGCCAAATCCTTCATAGAGAAACAAGCGGGTCATTTGTTTGCGCGTTAAGCCTACGGCCAGCAGCAGGCCGGCATTTCGACCTCGTTGTTCAACGGCAAGGCGAGACAACAGCGCCACGAGCATGATGGCAGAGGCGATGATGAAAAAACTGAATCCAAGAAAAAGTAAACTAAAAGGAGTAGTTCCCGATGAAGCCTGAAGGCCATCTGATTTGACATGTAACAAATGAAAACCGAATTGCTCAAGTTGAGCGTTGATCACTTGGCTCACTCGCTGGCGAATTTGTTCTTCGTTGACCGTATTATCGATCGGTAATCGAAAAGAAGTGGTCTGCCCGAACCGACTACGCCACAAATCTTGGCCGGTAGCGAAGCTAATAAATGCTTTCGGGGTCGTTCGATAGTTGTCCCAGTAATCCTCGTCTTTGGGGTTTCGGATCCGACGGTAGTCGAATGGGAAAGGAGGGTCCCACTCATCGATTGATGCTTGATCCGTGATGCCGGGAACACTGGGAGTTAGGTCTGGGTCTGTGGCTGCTGACGGTGGACTTACGTATCGCGCGGAGGTATCGTCCGTATAGGGTAGCAAGGGGGGCGTGAGTGGCACGATCTCTCGCAAGCGAAACGCTCTCGTTGTCTCACGGGTTTCGCCATGTGTTGTTTCTGGATCGAAAAAAGAAATCTGAATTTCATCCCCAGGTTGGACATCAAGGTCATTAGCCGCCCAGGAGTTCAGTACAATTTCGTCATTTTGGAGAGGCGCGATTGGTTCGCCCTGTTTGTCGATCAGTGGGCCGAGTTGCGCGGTCGAATCGACGGCGGTGATGGTGGAGTAGGGAATCACCTGATCGGAGTCGGCTTGGCCAGTTTGGGCAATCGAATTGGCCAGATAAGTCATCACCGGCTGCACGTCGAACTCACCCAGCGCTTGTAGGATTGCATCGTGGACCTTATCCGAGAATACCATTCGGTCGGTCGAGAGGCTGTAATAGCGGTAGGCGATTTCCGGGGAGTTGCGTCCCTCATTCCAATATTGACGTTCGACACGTTTCAGAATCAGCCCCGCATCGTCTAGCGTTGGACGAATTGCCTCCTTCAGTCGGGCGACGCTGGCTGGATCAGGAGCAAGGTCAAGCCGTTTGCCCGCGAATAGAATCGCGTTGATCTTGTGCGGACGATCCAAGGCTGTCTGGAGCGTCTCCAGTGGCAAGAATGCGTTGAATGGGGTCGCTTGATTCGCTTGGAGTGAAAATCGCCCTAGTCCTTCTGCAGGAACAATCGCGACTACCTTGAGTTCTGCCAGACTCCGTGTTAAGTCAGAGGTGTCGGCCAGTGTGCTATCGGCCGCAATCGCTTTATCCTGGGCGAGTCGTAAGATGAGTGTGTCGCCAAGTTTGGCCTGAAGACGATCGGCGAGTGGCTGGTTTAAAACGATTTCTCGCCCACTGGGGATTCGGGTAGGCTTTGTCTGGATATCTCCCAAATTCCAAAACGTCTCTGTGCTGCCGATCACCGTGATGTTTGTGGCCCGAAAGCTTTGATCGGTTGTGGGATGTTCTGCACTCGCTTGGCTGAATAGTATGGCTCCCTGTGCCGACTCAAAACCCGCCAATGCCTGCGGATCGGACTGAATTCTTTGCACAAGTTCGGCGGCAAAGAAATGGTCTGCGATCAGGATTTCATCGATCTTGCCAAGACGTTCGATTGTCAATCGCTGGAGGCTTCCACGGACTGAGTCCCCAACAATCAATGCGCCGGTCAGGACCGCGGTGCCTGTAATGATCCCCAGCATTACTGCCAAGCTGACTTGCCAGTGATGTAGCAAGCTCTTGAGAGCGTACTGACGACCGTCGAATTTGTGGGGTGTATCCATGCGCTGATCGTTGCGGATGCAATTTTGTTTATTTGATTTGCCCGCAGTCCAACTCGTAGCACTTTTGTAGTCGTGCGGCGAGCGTTGAACTGTGCGTGACGACAATCATCATCGTGTTGTGTTGTTTGTCCTGTTGTAAATCCAACAGTAAGTCGCTTACGGCGTCAGCCGTTGAGCGGTCCAGATTGCCAGTTGGTTCATCGGCGAGAAGTAGCATGGGTTGGTGAATCAATGCTCGAGCAATGGCCACTCGTTGTCGTTCGCCGCCAGAAAGTTCGCTTGGGCGGTGACTTAAACGGTCAGATAAGCCCACTCGGTCGAGCAACTCTTTGGCTCGATTGATTTCTGTCGCGGTCGATTTGCCCTGCGCAAGCGTCGGCACTAGTACGTTTTCAAAAGCGGAAAGCTGTGGCAGCAAGTGGTGATCCTGGAAAATAAAGCCCACCCGCTGATTCCGGAAATCTGCCAGTTCTTGGTCGCCCAGCGTGAAGGCATTTTGCTCTTGAAGACGGACTTGGCCGGAGCTGGGACGTTCCAAGGCGCCGACGATATATAACAAAGTGCTTTTGCCCGAACCACTAGGGCCAACGATTGCGAGGTTCTCACCCAGAGACATTTCAAACGAAATATCATTGAGGATCCCTAGGGATTTGCCTCGAGTTTCGTACGACTTTGAAAGATGTTCAATGACGAGGTCAGGCATGGCGACAACAAGGGAAATTGGGGGAGTGATGAGAGCAACAACGCATGTGCTCATAGGTTATCAGGTCAGTTCTTGCTTTGGCTACCAGTTTGTGTCTTAACCGAGTTCGCTTTGCAGCAGCGCTAGACCAGCCAGCCCGTAAAACGTGTATTCAACATCGCAGGCTTCGTCCCATTCGGCGCCGTGGAAACCGCCCGCTGTCCGTTCCATTCCCGCGAAGTAATCCAAGGCCGCCTGGCAATCAATGGCGTCCTTGGCGGCTAAGTCGATCAAGGTCAATACACCCGTGAAAGTGCTGAGCGTATCTGCGATCGGAATGCGCGAATTAGCGCGAATTCCTCCCGTCTCGACCTGCATGTCACTGAGGAAATCGATCGTGTCTTCCGAGGTTTCAGCTTCCAATGCACCCAGCATTCGCAAGGTTCCTATTGCTGCGGCCGTCGGGTTCGTTCCCGCCCGCTTACTGACACGAATCTCGCGAAACCCACCTCCGTCGGCTGCTTGAGAGAGGATGAATTTCACAATTCGTTCGGGTTCAGCAGCTGGACGCGTAATCAGCTCGCGGCAAAGTAGCACGAGAAAGGTGTGGTAGGTACTACTGGCCTTGCCTTCCGCCCCTTTTGCATATCCGCCGTCGTCGCACCGTAATTTTTCTAGTTCTTCGGCGACTGCATCGGCCCAGTTCGGTGCAGCAGCGGCGAAGATGTCTTGGCCCGTGGCCGCGGCGATCAAATTCGCGCCGTAAATCAGCGAAAAAAAATCGACGATCGATTCCTGGCCAGACATCCTCGTTCGGAGGAAGTTCGCAGCTCGATCAGCAATTTCTCCGTCAAGCAGTCCAAGGATTGCCATGCTTCTGAGGCCAAAGCCCGTGTAGTACAGATCGCTATCACCTTCTCGCCCCGCGAATCCGCCGTCATCCCGCTGCGATTCGGTCAAGAAATGGGCATGCCTGGCTCGTACTTCTGTCGGCAATTGCGCCGTGGCGAGAGCAAGCCGAACAGTCAGGGATTCAAGGTAAGAAAGCATGATGACAAGCGGCTACGTAGCGAGCCCCTCGAGCTTGTCACGAACTTTCGTCGGAATCTCGGTAGAGGACCAATGGCCGTCCTCTTGACGACAGCAAACGGTTGTGATCTGGCCGCTCGCAATTTTACGGTCGTTACATAGAAATTGAAAATCGTAGGTGACACTGCGTTTACCGAGTTTCGTTACCGTCACCTCGATATCGATGAGCTCCTCAAACCGAACCGGATTGCGATAGTCGCATGACGCAGAAATACGTGGCCAGCTGACTGCATTCTCTTCGTGCTTTGGCATCACACTCATTTCAATGCTGCGGAGTGCAGCATGCTCGGCTTGTTCCATCCAAACAAAGAAGACGGAAAAGTGAGCAATTCCAGCCGCATCCGTGTCGCGAAATTCGACGCGTCGACTTGTTCTAAATGCATTGCCCATCGTGATCTCGGGGGAGTACCTGGCATCAATCGATCTGTTTGCACCCATACTCTGCGCAAGAATAATGGCTCACCCCGTGCAGGACGAGCCATTCTTTTGTGTCCGATTGGAGCTAGGAGTCAGTCGCCAACGTAAGGCAAGAGCCCCATGAAACGCGCCCGTTTGATGGCCCGCGTTACTGCTCGCTGACTTACTGCTGAGCAACCCGTTTTGCGCCGAACGACGATCCGACCGTGTCGATTGACCAATTTCTTGAGCAGATCAACGTCCTTATAGTCGACGAACATCGGACGGGGCCGTTTGCCATCGACGAAAATCGGATCCTTCTTCTTTGCTTTCGTTCGGGCGCGCGCCTTTCGTCGCGAGCGAACCGGTCGTTTCTTAAAGGCCATGTAGGTTTTGTCCTGACAATCTATCCGCGGGTTAATGAGCGATTAACTGCAATCCCGAAATTATATCCGTTTGGCAAGGGTACGCAAGTGCAGGCGGCAAACGGTTCTGGCGCTGGAAACTTCTAGGTGAAGCTGCGGTGAAGCTGCGGTGAAGCTCCACTGTCGTTAAGCAGGCCGGGTGCCAGCGAGGCCGGGTGCCAGCGAGGCCGGGTTCAGTTTTCGTATTTTAAGCCGCCTACGCCGCTCTCCTGGAGGGATCGGGCTCTGGCAGCAGGATCGGGTTCTGGCAGCAGAATCGGGTTCTCTGAATTAACCAAAGTGCCTGGCCAGAGTTTCTTTACTCGGCGGCGGGGTGATGAGCGAAACGACAATCATCGTGATCAACGAGCAAATGAAGATCAGCACAACTGGCATGACCTCATAAATCGCCCATTCCATTCCGGTTAAGTTGTTCATCCAAGTGAGGTCGAGTCGGAGGGCATAGGTGCGATCGGCGCCGAATTGGGCGTCTCGGAATAAATAGAGCCAGCAGCCAATCGCCGCCAGGATACTGGCGCAGGCGCCCCAAGCGGTCAGCCGTTTCCAGTACAAGGCGGCAACCACCAGCGGGAATAGGCTGGCGAATCCACTAAAGCACCAAACGCCCATAGCAAAGACACTCTTGTATCCCATCAGACTCAGCAGGTAAGTTACGATGACGACAAGTACGATGAAGGTTCTTGCTAGCCAAATCGATTGTCGGTCGCTGAACTTTTCGTGCCCAATGTAATGCCCGACGATGTCATTGCTGAAAATCGATCCCAAGCACAAGAATTGGCTGTCTAGCGATGACATGATGGCGGCTAGGATTCCTGCCGTCAAAAGTCCTGATAGAACGGGACCGGTTTGGGACTTCACGAGAAATGGCAAGACGGCATTGGCGGTAACGGTGGGAGGAAGTTTGATGGTGGTGGCCCAAATACCAATCAGCACGCAGGGTACCCAGACAATCATGATGAAAAGTGGATGGCAAATGACCGGCACTTTAAATGATTTCGCATTCTTGGCTGTCAACCAATGTTGAAATAGATGCGGAAACATGCCTACCGACAGGGGCACGAGTAGATAGGTGAAGAATTTTGTTTTCGACATGTGAATGCGCGTCACTTTATCAAGTTCGACGCGGGAGGTCACCGTTCGTAGGTTCTCCAGAAAGTCGTCTTGCTTTCCGAGTGTTTTGGCGATGATCACAAAAGTGACCAAGCCCAATACCATGAAGACCAGGGTCTGAAACGCATTGGCCCAAGCGGTGCCACGCATGCCGCCGAAGAAGACATAGCAGAGGACGACAGCACAGATCGCGAATGATCCGAGCCAGGGGGGAATGCCTCCGTGGCGGGCAGGGCTGGGATCGCCAAAAGCCTCGAAATTTGGAAAGGCACCGGCGGTCATGGTTTGGACAACGGTTCCGCCTGCCATGACGCCAATGAGTAAATAGGGAATGACAAGTCCGACCAAGATTGGAAACAATAAGATGCCGATAAAGTCGGAATCCAATCGGTCGCGGAAGTATTCAATCTGGGTGGTATAGCCATACTTACGTCCCAGGGACCAGAGCTTGATACCGATCAGAAAGAAGCAAAGCGAATGAATGATACCGCTGGAGGAGGCAAGCATTCCGTAGACGCCAATGCCTTCCTTGAAAGCTTCCCCGGATGAACCGACCAATGCGAAGGCGGTCATCGTTGTGCCAAACAAAGACATTAGCAATAAGAAAGGGCCGATCGAGTGGCTGGCTAGAAGGTAATCCTTCTTGGTGCCGCGAAACATTCGACTCGCCATCAAGCCCAACAGTAGCAGCGAGGCAAGGTAGATACAAATGATTACCAGTTGGGTCAGTCCGTCTTTCATTCCGCCTCTCCATCAGTTGAGGGTTCTTCGACGTACTCCAAGTGGGATGGCCACGCATAAATCGTGGCTAAATACCAGACCATCACGGCGCAGATTGAAATACCCGCGTGCCACAACAGCCCAATGGGAATGAAACCGAAAACCAAGGTGGCATCGGTCCAGAACCAATTGTCTTGGTGAACTAAAAGTAGGACGACAACAAGAGCCCAGATGATGTATTTCATCGCTTTACGACCCGTGAATTCATTTGAGTGTCCGTTGAGTGGGAATCCGTCGGCAAGGGGGGTAGTCTACTTGATCGCGTGTTCCCAGGCCAGTCAAGCAAAGCTTGCAAGTTGACATTGAGACATTTGACCCACTGCTTGGGTTCCCCTCAGCACGGTGATACGATTTCTAGTAGTTCGACGCCCGGTTCACCATTGCAGTAGATTAATGCCGTACGGCCGTAGGTCAACGTTGACGGAGTCACGTCAAACTGGTTGGCAAGGTCGGCTCCACATTGGATTTGATAGAGCTGGCAAAGTTCCACGACACGTAGCACATTGTTTTGAATCAACACGCGACCCAGCGGGATCGACTCCGATACAATTTCTTCGCGGACCTTGGTTTTCAGGCAACTGAGATGAAGTCGAACAATGCCGAATTGCACGATCTTCTGGTCGGATTGGCGTGAGAGAAGGATTTTGCGGCAGTAGGTTCTTTGCTCGCGTTTAACGGAGAGAACTTGGACATCTACTTCACTCTGATGATGAGCCTCAACCGTTACTGTCATGTGTTCGTTGTGGTCGAGCAGTCGGCGGTAAGGTTGAGGCAATTCATGGCCGGCAATTCGCGTGGACAAACCGAAATGATCGGGATTGTCATAGAAAAGCTGGACGAGTGATTGCAGGTCAGGAGGGGGCGGTGCGTGGGAGCTCAACGGTCAAACCAGATGCTGCGGTGGCGGAGCTGTCGGCGGGCTACGAAGCGGCCTGGGTGAGATTGGTGATGGTGGGGAGGATGGCTGCCGGCTGTTGGGCTTCCCGTTCCAGTACGGTATCGATCAAGTAATAGAGGAGCCGACGCATTTCTTCGGGCTTGATTTCGTCTGCAATTGCCTCGGCACGATCTTGGTGCTTGTCAACGAGTTTTTGAGCCTTTTCGAAAACCTTCGCTTCTTCATAAAGCTTGCGGACGCGAGCCAGCTTTTCAGAGGCTGGCATGTCGGCTGGCATGTCGGCTGGCATGTCACAGTCTTTTTCGGCAAGCGATAGCAGTTCTTGGCGACCCTCAGGCGACTGTCCCTCGAGCGCCAGGGCCCACAACAAGGTCGGTCGGCCGTGGAGTGTGTCGCCACCTGCCTCCAGCTTGTTGTTTTGGTCGCCTTCCCAGTCTTTTAGGTCGTTGAGAATCTGGAAGGCCACTCCCAGATTACGCGCGAATAGTTTCAGGGGTTGACGGTAATCGTCTAAGGAAACGGCCAGACGCACGCCTGTGAAAAAGGCAGCCTCAAAAGCAGGTGCCGTCTTTAACGCGTAAATTCGAAGTGCGTCCAGCGGTGTGAGTTCTTTATTCTTGGAGTCCCGCCAAGCCAGTTCGGCGCCTTGGCCTTCCGCCAGCTTGAGGTGGGCTTGAGCTAGGCAATCCAGGATTTCAACGGTGACATCTGGCCCTAGCTCGCCCGCTTCACGACTCACCAATCGATAGCCCATGCCAATCAGGTAGTCGCCTGCGTTAATTGCGGTGGGGATTCCGTATTGACGATGCATTGTTTCTTCGCCGTAGCGGAATTTGTCATCGTCTTCGATGTCATCGTGGACGAGTGAAGCTTTGTGAAATGTTTCGATCGACATTGCGGCACGCTTAACGGCGTCGAGCTTTTCTTTTGCCAAGTGCTGGGCTCCATCCGCCTGTGTGCCGTGGCCCCCGGTCAACGCATCATGAATTGCCAAGCTGATGAAGGGTCTGGCGTGCTTGCCGCCTTTCGAGAGAAAGTCGTAGGACAAAGCTTCAGTGGCAGCGATTGGGTCGAGTGCATCCAGGCCATCTACCTGGTTCAGTCGAGGCCCCGGCCGTAAACGGGGGGCTAATCGTTCCAGTTCGTCGTCGTTGAACATCGAGGTCGCAGCCCGCATCAAGTGAACATAGCTGCGAGTCGGTTGTAGCGACCGCTGAGGCTGGATGTTAATCATCTCCGTCACCCAATCCTCGTCCACCGACGTGTTTCTGCAGTCGCTGGAAAGGAGCGGAATCGCCATGCACGGGATGCCTGCAAGGAGTATTTTGTCAATTGCTTTTTCAAGAACGTTCAAGCATGCCACACCGACGATTGCGTCAACATAGCCACTGACAATAATCTTGAGTACGACGGGAGAGCCCTCCGCGACCAGTACTCGATAGCCCATTTCCTCGGCAAGTGTGCGGAAGTCGGCGATGCTGCAGGCACCACATGTTTTACAATCAAGGCCGAAATCGTCGTAGTCGGCCGGACAGCCTTCCGCGTGCTTCAGACAGTGTGGCAGCAGGAACAGGCGTCGCTCTGGAGGAATGTGGGCCACTTGCTCTTCCCAAAAAACGGACGAAAGTACAACCATCGTCCAGCCCAAATAGCCTTCACCCAGCTTTTGTTTGTCGAGCAGTTCCCGAGCTATCTGCTCCATGTTGTCTTTGGTCAGGGGAACCGATTTGTCGATTTTCGCGACAATGTCGCGGCATTGTTGACGCAAGTCGTCACGCAACTCACGCGACTCAGGCACCAACTTTAAATGGGCCGTCTTGCGACGCCGTGATTTTTTCTTGCGTTCGCCATCAGGTTGTGTTGAGTTTACTCGAGGTGCCGGTGCCGTAGCCAAGTTGCCGCCCTTCGCTTAGTGAGTGAGTTGAGCTGGAGTGAGTTTTCGGTCGGCGGGTGGAATCATCTGTCGCACGGCGGAACCGAGTGTTGAAACCAGAAAAATCAACGGGTACAAGTCTTCATAATACCAAAGCTTGGCGAAGTAAAAACCGATTGGGCTGGGTTGTCGATGGCGATTCGCGTTAACTTCTTCTAACAGCCAAGCAATGCCGGTTTCTACGGATTTTTTTACTCGCTCGTCGCGATGCATCTCAGGCAGCAATGCTTCTACCGCCAGAGCTGTTTCTTCGATACTACTCAACAGCTGAGATTCACCCGAATCCAGGTCCCGTAAGCCACCTCCCCAGCCTCCGTCAAGATTTTGTAAATTTAACAGGCCAATACGTCCTTTTTGGGCCAATGGGTGATCCGACTTACCCAGATCTGTGAAGCCCCGCAACACCTTGGCGGTTCCATAAATCGGGTTTTCGTCATTGGTGCGATCTTGGTTGCCAAACCAAAGCGGCGTCCAGGTCCCATCTGGCAGCTGTTTACGCCCCAAAAATCGCAGGCCGCGTTGGACGGCCTGGTTCCATTCGGACGGCTCGATGAGATGGTGCCACGCTTGCAGGGCTCGCAAGGCGTGCGCTGTTAGATCGCTTCCGCTACGGTCGAATGGCAGCTTCCCCCAACCCCGGCAGAAGGTCGGCCAGCCTCCATCTCGATTTTGTAGATCCAGCAGCCATTGGATGCCAGCCCTGGCTGCCGAAATAATTTTCTGTTTTTTTTCATCGGTGGTTGTGTCCAAGTCGACGACTTTCCGAAGAGCCAAGAGCGCGCCCGGTGTGTCATCCGAATCTGGGACCGCACCGCTCAGGTCCGACCAGCCCCAGCCTCCCGGGGCTGCGCCGGTGAATGGATGAGGTGACAAGTGCTGGCAACTCAGCAACCAGTCGATACACGTATCAAGCTTTTCCTCGGCGAAGTCTTGCATTCCAAGCGCATTGAGTGCCAGGGAAGTGTTCCAGGTCGACAGGTTGGTGTCGATCGGCCAGGAGCCGTCTTCACGAGCTGAGGCCAATAAAAACTCGACGCCTTTTTCAACCACGGGATGTTGAACTTTGCCTGCTGCTGCCAAGCTCATCACCACGAAGCTGGTTAATGGAATTGCTTCCAAATAGCCCCCGCTTTCGGGTTGCATTCGTTCCAGCACTTCTAGGCTCGGCTGCAAGGCCAGGTTGCGGGTGATGCGCGAAATAGGATTCCAGGGAGGGCGGTGATGGAAGCGGACCTGACCAATCGCCACGAGTGCCGGAATCGCGTAGCTGACGACGGGCAGTTGTAGGAACCGATACATGCTCTGTGGCAAGGCGGCCAGTTCAAAGGGGAGAGGTGAAACCTTGCCCCAAGACACCGTGCCCGCTAACGCACAGTTTGTCAGGATCGGTACCGCAAAGGTTTTGTCCCTGCCGTATCGTTTTTTGAGTCCTTTGATTCCGCCTTGAGCTTCCATGTATTGCTCGGCTCGATCAAGCAACCCATTCGTCTCTGCCGGAACTCCTGTCAAACGAAACGCCGCATGGGCCAGCATGCTCGTGGCAATATTGGAATGACTGAGGTCTGTGTCTCCCCAACCTCCGTCGCTATTCTGTTGCTGCGACAGCCAGCGAAGACCCCGTACGATCGATTCGCTGAGCGGGCCATCGGTCGGGTCGGCCGAGTCTTGTTCCCATCTTCGTTGCCGCTGCACAATCGACAGAGCGCTGATTGCCGTTGCGGTTGCCAACGCAGAGGATGCGAGTCGGCCCACCCAATGGGGGCCACTCCGCTCCGCAAGCAGTTCGCGGCGCAGTTGACGATTCGCTTCAAGCAGTCGGATTCGGTCGATCATAAAATGAACGCGGATCGAAGGCCAAAGTTTCAAGTGTGAGGGCGAGCTTTAATCGAGTTTTGCGCGGTTGTGGAAGGTGACGTTCATCACTGCTGAAAGGTTTCGTCTTTCTCCTGAACACAACCGCATCGCCCAACGGGTGCAAACTCTTAAGCCGATAAAATATTCAGGCGGTGGGAGGGAGTTAACCGTAGCAGTTTAAATGGCCCAAACGCGGCTGTCGAGATCTGAGTCGGCGGTTCCTGCCGAATCCCCCGCTCTGTGATATAATACGTTGCCGCAATTCAATGGCGGCTCGCGATGTTACCCCTGACGACAGACCGGTGAGTCTAGCGGTCAGGTAAATTAGCCGATTTTTGATGCTGTAACGTGTGGTCAAATATGTATTTAAGCTTGACAAAACGGTTGCTGTTCGAGACCGATAAACGTTTGCTCTGGAAACTAACGTGGAATATGGGCTTCAAGGGGATGAGGTCCGTACAAAAACATAAACGGCGGCTGAAACGGGGGCAATTTTTTCCCCCGTTCATCTACATTTCGATTATCAACAGTTGCAACTTGCGTTGTCAGGGCTGTTGGGTCGATGTGGCAGCCCCGCAACACAAGATCGAATTGGATGATTTGGATCGGTTGGTGACAGAGTCCAAGGCAATGGGGAATTCATTTTTTGGCATCTTGGGGGGAGAGCCGTTCATGCACCCGGAGATGTTGGAACTCTTCGAACGTCATCCGGATTGCTACTTCCAGGTGTTCACAAACGGGCACTTTATTTCTGAGGAAGTTGCGAAGCGCCTGCGACGTGTGGGAAACGTTACACCGCTGATTAGTGTTGAGGGAAACGAAATCGTCAGTGATGAGAGGCGAGGCCGTTTGAATGTGTTGAGCCAGACCATGCAAGGTTTGCAGCACTGTCTTGAAAACAAAGTAATGACCGGGGTCTGCACGAGTCTTTGCCAAACCAATTATGATCTGCTTACCGAAAAATGGGTTGATCGGCTGATCGAGATGGGAGTGATGTACACCTGGTTTCATATCTATCGACCGGTGGGACCCGATGCGGCCCCCGAGTTGTGCTTGACACCCGCTCAACAGGCCAAGGCACGGCAGTTCGTTGTCGATATGCGTGCCAAGAAGCCGATCATCATCATTGACGCCTACTACGATGGCGAAGGTCAAGCCTTGTGTCCTGCCGCAACTGGCTTCACGCATCACATCAGCCCTTGGGGTGATATCGAGCCATGTCCCGTGATCCAACTCGCAACGGAATCCATACACGAAAAGAGACCCTTACGTGAGACGTTCAACGAATCGGATTTCTTGCGAGACTTTCGGCAGACGGCTGCGGAGGCAACCCGAGGCTGCATCGTCCTAGAACGCCCGGACTTGTTAGAGGCTTTGGCGGAAAGACACGGAGCACGCGATACGACGGCCCGACAGACGGGGTTTGCCGAGCTTGGTGAAATGGAAACACGACCATCGCAATACGATCCTTCCTGTGAAATTCCGGAAAAGAGTTGGGCCTATCGCTTAGCAAAGCGATTCTGGTTTAACGATTATGGAGCTTACACGAAGCATTTTCGACGCGAAGATTGGAAGCCGACGCGTCCCGACATGGACGCCAGCGACGTTTAGCCAGCGACGTTTAGCCAGCGACGTTTAAGGAGCGGATTTTCTAAGGAATTGCCGATTCTGCAATGGGAAGCTTTGCCCAACTGTGACAGCGACCTTAATTTTTGGCCGTCGTTGTCCGATATAACCCAACGACGGTAAACTTTTCGTAATTGTCATCGCCGCCGCATTTGCCGCTAGCAGCGGCCTCTCACCAACAGCCCTGTGCGCTAGTTTTCCATGTCGAGTTTTCTGCGAGTTGTTCGATTGAGTTTGCGCTACCGTTTCACGGTGGTCGGGACCATTGTTTGCGCGCTGGCAGTGGGAGTCCTCTGGGGGGGGAACATCGGTGCTGTTTTCCCGTTCGTCGAAGTGGTTTTTCGCGGTCAGTCGCTGCAGGAATGGGTGGATGGTGAGGTTGAGAAGGCGGAGCAGAAAATCGAGCGAATGGATGCTCAGATTGCGGGAGTTGCCGGTGAACCTGAGCTTGATTCGAATCAGCGAAAGCGATTGGTTGCTCGCAGGCGGGCCGAGGTGGCCGCTTTGGAGGCGTATCGGCGTGCGCAGCCTTATATTTATCGCTATCTTCCCGAGCAACCGTTCACAACTTTGTTGCTTGTTATGATGCTCCTTTTTATTGGTACGTTGATAAAAGATGTCTTTCTTGCGTCGAGTACCGTGCTGACCGAACGCTTAGCTCAAGCGGGAACGATTCAGCTTCGCAAGCAATTGTTTAATCAGACTTTGCGGACGGAGTTACAGAGTTTTCAAAATAGGGATTCCAGTCAATTATTGAGTCGACTGACCTATGACCTGGAGCAAGTGACAATTGGTTTACGTATGCTATTTGGCCGCTCTATTCGCGAACCGCTGAAGATGCTGGCGTGTTTGATTGGTGCGGCCTTCATCTGCTGGCGGTTACTGTTGCTTTCGATGTTTTTGGCTCCACTGGCCGCTCTTTTGATTTCACTCCTGAACCGTGCGTTAAAACGAGCGAATGCCCGCGCGTTGGACGAAATGTCACAGATTTATTCCGTGCTTGGAGAAACCTTGCGGGGAATGAAAATTGTGAAGGCATACACGATGGAGAGAATTGAACGTCGGCGATTTGATGTGGTCTCGCGGCGATTCTTTCAGCGCGCCATGCGAGTGGCGATTTTTGACGCGATGGTACGTCCCACGATCGAAATGATGGGAATTGGAATCATTTGCGTGGCAATTCTCGGCGGTGCCTATTTGGTGTTAAATCAAGAGACTCATCTTCTGGGCCTTAAAATCAGCGAACGGCCGCTATCGATCAGTGCTGTAATGCTGTTTTTTGGTTTGCTGACGGGGGTCAGCGATCCGGCTCGAAAACTGTCGGGCGTGATTGGTAAGTTGCAACGCGCGGCAGCGGCGGCAGATCGTGTGTTTGAACTGATTGACCGCAGTTCGGAGTTACCTCGTGCTTCGCGACCCGTGGATACCGTGAAGCATCAACGAGAACTGCGGTTTGAGAACGTCAAGTTTGCTTACCGAGATGGTCCGCTGGTCTTGGACGAGGTCAGTTTGCGCGTGCAAGCAGGTGAGACGATTGCGTTTGTAGGGCCCAATGGGTGCGGCAAAAGTACGCTCGCTAATCTTGTGCTGCGTTTCTTCGATCCCGACTCTGGAGCTGTTTCTATTGATGGGGTGGATCTTCGGCAGATGCGATTGCGAGACTTACGGTCTCAGGTCGGACTCGTGACGCAAGAAGCTGTTCTGTTTAATGATACGGTGGAAGCAAATATTCGCCTGGGTCACCCGAATGCGAGTCGGGAGCAGGTCGTTCGGGCAGCTCAACAGGCACATGCTCACGATTTTATTGAGAATCAACTCGCCGATGGCTACCAAACGGTGGTTGGCGAAGGGGCGAGCCGCCTTTCGGGTGGACAGAAGCAACGTATCTCGCTAGCTCGCGCCATCTTGAGGGACCCCAAGATTCTGATTCTCGATGAGGCGACAAGCCAAGTAGATGTCGATAGCGAGCGGCAAATTCACGCCGCCCTGGCCGCGTTTATGCAGGGACGAACCTCTCTGATTATCACGCATCGGACGGGGATTCTGGAACTCGCGGACCGGATTATTGTGATGGAAGGTGGTCGGATTACCGACGACGGAACGTTGCCCGAGTTGATGGCTCGCAGTTCCGCTTTTCATCGTCTCTCGACGGATCATCGGGCCAAGAGTGCCTGATCGAATGTTGGACGAAAGCGAACTGCGCGGCCCTCTTTAGCGCGGAAATGGGCTTCCAGCTCTGCTGGCTCACGGCGGAATTTCCATCTGATTTGTTTGCTAATTCCAACGCTTGCTCCTAATGATCGCGTAAAGATTTACCGATCCGTTGATATGGAGAGGTTAATCGGTCTTGATTGATTCTATCAATGATAGCGTTTGAGCCATTTCAATCATGCTACTTTCACATTCCCATAACTTCCTGTTTGTTCATCTCGCCAAGACCGGTGGCACGAGTGTTCGTGCGGCTTTGTCGAGTCGAAGTTGGAGGGATCCGCTCCATTGGCCGACGTTTTTCTGCCATCGGGTCAGTGAGTTTTGTGGGCACCGATTGGGATGCAAGATTCCACGGCACGCACCAGCCCTGGTGGCCAAGGAACTATTGCCGCCAACTTTCTTCGACGAGCTTTTTAAGTTTAGTTTTGTGCGAAATCCTTGGGATCGTGTGGTAAGTGCCTACCACCACTTTGAACGGGAACGGCGTGACGTTTTGGCGGAGCAACGGATCCGTGACATTGCCCATTTCACCGATTGGTTGTTGGACGTTCCTTTAAACGAAACAAGTCGCGCGGGTTTAGTTGCCGCGTTGCGCCGCCCCCAGATTGAACACCTCGTCGATTTCCACGGGAATCTATTGGTGGATTTCGTGGGGCGTTACGAACATTTGCCTGAAGACTTCCAGTGGGTCGTGGAACAAGTCGCGTTTAAGGGTGTGAAATTGCCGCACAAGCGTCGGTCGCAGCGCCCCCGAGATTACCGACTAAGTTACACGGACCGAATGGCTGAGCAAGTTGCCGACCATTTTGCCCCCGACATCGCTGCATTTGAGTACAGTTTCGATCCTCCGGATTTGTTGGAGATCAATCGAAAAGACGCTGCTCACCGAATGAGAAATCATTCGGTGAATCCCTTCGTTTTGGGAAGGCATAAGCCTCAGGATGGGAAGTCGATAAAATGTTAAATCGCAATGCAATTTTCGTAAATGGGTTTTCGCGTGGCGGGACAACGATGTTGACCAATCTTCTGGCATCACATCCCACCGTTTGCCTGGTCGGCGAGACTCATCATGTTTTTAAAGGTCACAACATTACCGACAGTCGTTGGCGAGTGCTCAACAAGTGTTTGTATCATGATGCTCCGATCCTGATGCGACACGGGCAAAACTTTTTTAGCCCGCGCTTAGTCAAGCCTCGTAAATCGCTCTGCCGTTGGTCAGAAAATCGAATCGATCGGATTCTCTATCGGGAGAAGTTGAGGTCAAATCATCCACTCCTGAATCAATATAAGACGGCCAACCTGGAATATACGCGTGAAGAACTCATGGAGTCGCGATTGCTTTGCAAGAACATTGACGGCATGATTTATGTAAATGATGCCTTTTCACAGATGTATCCCGATGGCACCTATTTTGGTCTGGTTCGAAACGGATTCGCGGTTTGTGAAGGGCATGTGAGACGTGGACGCTCTGCTCAGGAGATTGGTTGGCGTTACAGAGTATTGGCTGAAAAAATGCTGTCCGATGCCGAACGTTTTGCTAATTATCACATGGTGCGTTTCGAAGATTTGGTTGCCGATCCGATGGAAACCGTGGCTGCCGCCTATGCCGCTGCGGGACTTGATGTGGACCGTCTGGACAAAGTTCGTATGCAAGTTCGTCGCGTCATGGATGCGAATGGCAATCACCAATTGGTCGGCGATTCAGAATGGGATGTTGTCTGGCTGACCTTCTCAGAGCTTGGTGGCTATTTCAAACAGGATGTCAATCTGAATCAAATTAAACGTTTGTCGGCTGTGGATCGTGACGCGTTTCTCGAAGAAGCGGGGGACGTGATGGAACGACTCGGGTACCCGTGTGAAGTGAGCGAGTCTCGTGGATACTGTGTTCCTGTTCTCCAGCGACAGGCCAAGCCATTGAAGGTCGCCGATGTGAGTCGCCGTGCTGCCTGACGAATTGTGATCTAATCAAGTTGAGGTGATTTGATGTTAGCCTTTGTCCACATCCGTAAGACCGGTGGAAGTACCGTCGATACGATACTACGTCAGTCCTTTGGTTTGCGGCATTTTCGACTTCGCTTAGGTCCACATCGGGCCGTTAATCCCATTGCCAGCGCAGGTGAGGTTCGTCGTTGTCAGTGGATCTACTGGCGGATGAAATGTCTTGCGGGGCATGGGATCGTGCCGCACAGTGATCTGCGAGAGTTGAGTGAATCGCTGCGGTATTTTACCTTCTTACGTGAACCGGTCACTCGTTGCGCATCGGATTATCAGTTTCGTGTCGATCGCGGTGGCCTGCGACAGCCATTCGAAGAATGGATTCATACGGAGTATGCTGCCAATCAACAGACGCTAAAAATTGGTGGGGAACGAAAGGCTGACAAAGCCATTGAAATGCTTCTCAAAGAGATTGGTTTTGTCGGTATACTCGAGCGGTTTGATGAATCTCTTGTGATGCTCAAGCAATGGGTGGATTTGCCGGAATTCGATATCCGGTATCGATCAAAGAACGTTGCCGCACGCTCTTCGATCAAGTCTCGCTTGCTGGCTGACCCGCAGACGTTGAGTTTGCTCCGCGAAGTCAATCAAGAAGATCTCAAACTATATCGATATGCGATGGAAGAAATCTATCCAAAAGCAGTAAGTCGGTTTTCTGGCGATTTGGAGAACGCTGTTTGCGATTTTCGCCGCACGAATCAACCCCGGCCAGTCTTGCCCCGACAGATCGGTAGCATCTTGGTCCGCGAAGGTGTCTACAAGCCGATCGCTACGATGTTGAGTAATCAATCCAACGCGACGGCGTTGCCATCGCGGGCCGCTTGACGGAAGCTGTCGTTGCAGAGAAGGTCGTACGAAAGCACCGATCGGGTGCCCACCCCAGGGCTTTTCTCGAGCCATGTTATCGGCAGTCTCAAGTCGCGTAATGTATTCACTGATGTGATGAATTACGTTGTTTTCATCGGGTTGCCCTGCAGCCGCATCGCTGTTGAACGCTCATTGAAACATGGGGGTTAGGCAGGAACTGAATCGCCTGCGATATGTACGTCCTGTGTTATGAGAGGAATCAGATTGAATGGTTGTTTAATAGCCAAAATCGTCAGCTGATTGAATAGGCGGGCGATTGATCTGCAGGTGCTTTCGGTGTGCCAAACTCGTCGCGCGCCGCTCGCTAAAAACTCGCCTGATGGGCGAAAAGAAACTGGGGATTTTTCGTGAGTAATTTGGAGCCGAACCGGTGCCTGCTGACTCGCTTGTGCCACACGTTGCAGGTTCTGATTTGAATCCTTTATCTTTTGCGAAATCCATTTGAGGCGATTGCTGCGATTCAGCAAGAAAAATCTCACTCGACATTGGGGAACGTTGACGGCGGCTCTTTCGAACGAGCAAAATACAACCGGGGCTTTGCGAGAGCATGCTGACAATCATCAAGACGGTCAGATTGGATGATCTGTTGACGAGGTCGGGCGATTGACGAGGCCGGGCGAGGTTGCGTTGCAATTTGCTTAATTTTGGGTCTGCCAACGGATCGCGGATACTTGAATACGTCTTCAGGCATACTCTGCAGCCTGCCTCAGCCGGCACAGTTTCAGGTTAAATGGCCAGCGGCGTTGGTTGACTTCGTGGTGAAACGAGCCGAAAAGTTTCCGGATCTCAACCGATATGAATATTCTCTGCAGAATCGTGGGGGTGTTGTGGCTACCTTTTCTCATGGCGAGAGCTCCCAACTGCCGTCGGTTGCCTGAGCCACCCATCCGATTGGCTGACTCGACTTTTTTAGAGCACATTTTTTGGGGCAAACCATCTGACGAACGCGCGTTACGGATAGCAAGTTGCTAAGATAGAAGGCCAATGGCGCAGCTGTCTGATGGATTGACTAGCATTGAAACTTGAATCCTATTCGAGGGCTGCCTTTTGGCAGGCCCACACTGAATCTATTTCGAATCGATGAGCGAGGGATTGATGTTACGCTTCAGAATTTTTGGTTTGTTGTTATGTGGATTAATGTTGGTGGGCTGTAGCAAGAACAGCGCCCAGCCGGAAGCAACGAAGACGATCGGTTACTCGGCCCTGACTCTGACAAATCCATTCTTTATGACGATCAAGGAATCGATGGAGTCAGAGGCTGCCAAGCACGGCTATCAGTTGTTGGTGGTTTCGGGGGAACGCGATCCGAAGAAACAATCAGATCAAGTCGATGATTTCATTGTGAAGGAAGTGGATGCGATTATTCTCAATCCTTGTGACAAATCCGCCGTTGGTCCCGCGATTAAAAAGGCCAATGAGGCGGGGATTCCCGTATTCACCAACGACCTGGCCTACGTTGGTAGCGATGGCAAAGTCGTCTGTCACGTGGCCACCGACAATCTCCAGGGCGGGCGTTTAGCGGGCGAAGCGATGGTGAAATTATTGGGCGAGGCAGGTGGTAAAGTTGCGATTATTGATTTTCCGCAAGCCGAATCGTGCCAATTGCGTGTCGCCGGTTTCGAAGAAATACTTGCTGCTCACAATAAACAGCCCAACGTGAATCCGATTGAGGTTGTTTCCAAAACCGATGGGGGCGGCGTGCGGGATGAAGGGAATAAAGCGGCTCGAGACGCTTTGGAATCGAATCCAGATTTAGCGGCCGTTTTTGCCATCAATGATCTCTCGGCGTTGGGTGCTTATGCTGCTCTCAAGGCGGCTGGCAAAACGGAACAGGTGAAAATTATCGGTTTCGATGGCGAGCTCGCCGGGAAACAAGCAATTCGTGACGGCAAGATCGTTTGTGATCCGATTCAGTATCCGGATCAGATTGGTGCGAAGACGATTGAAATGTTAATGAAGTATCTTGCCGGCGATGACATCCAATCGGAAATGACGAACGGACAAATCCTGATCCCTTCCAAGCTCTACTATAAAGCCGATGCCGACGTGGACCCGGCGTTGCAGAATTAGTTTTTCGATCAGTTTGCTGCCGTTTGTCTCATGCTCGGACAGTGCTGAATAGTCGCATGCAACAGCCTCAGGTCGCCGCAAACGAAGAACCTCTGTTGGAGATGCGCGCCATTGGAAAAACATTTCCTGGTGTTCGCGCACTTGACGATGTCGATCTGACCTTGCATCGCGGAGAAGTTGTCGCATTGCTCGGAGAAAACGGTGCCGGCAAGAGCACGCTGATTAAAATCTTGGGTGGGGCTCATTTGCCCGATTCGGGTTCAATTCAAATTGACGGTGAACCAATCTTACTGCCCAGCCCGGCAGCGGCATACGCGGCCGGGATTGGCGTGATTTTTCAAGAGTTCAATCTGATTCCAGGATTGACGGCTTGGGAAAACATTTTCTTAGGCCGTGAAGGCAAAATGGGTTTTGCACAAAAGGGAATGGAACGAAATCGGGCTCGTGAGCTGTTTCAGCAGATTGGTGTCGACGTGCCCGTCGATGCACCTTGTAGCGCACTTTCTGTGGCTCAGCAACAGATCGTAGAAATTGCTAAGGCGCTTTCGCAGAAAGTGCGATTGATTGTCATGGATGAGCCCTCTGCGGCATTAACGCCCAATGAAGTGGACCGTTTGTTTGACATCATTCGGGATTTGAAGGCACAAGGGATTGGAGTCATCTATATCAGTCATCGGTTGGACGAAGTTTTTCAGATTGCCGATCGAATTACTGTTCTACGCGATGGAAAGCATGTCGGAGATGCTCCCGTTCGCCAAATCACGCGACAGCGAATGATCGAAATGATGGTCGGTCGCGAAATCGAAGATGAATTTCCCAAGCAGCATCATCCGATTGGGGACCCACGCTTACGTGTGGAGTCATTGAACCGTGCAGATGTTGTGCGGGATGTAAGTTTCGAAGTACGGGCGGGAGAAGTATTGGGGGTCACAGGCCTGATCGGTGCCGGAAGGACCGAGACAGCTCGGCTGATCTTTGGAGCTGACTTGCCGGACTCGGGAGCGATCTATCTGGATGGCCAACTGCTTGTGATTCGAAATCCACAAGATGCGATTCGAGCAGGCATCTGTCTCTTAACGGAAGATAGGAAATCTCAGGGATTGGTTTTGGGCCTAAGCGCACGCGAAAATTTTGGTTTGCCAAATTTGACTGATCTGGGTACCGCTGGTTTTGTCGACCGTCGTCGCGAACACCAGGCCTTTGCGGGATACATTGATAAGTTGAAGATCAAGACGCCGAGTCAGGAACAATTGGTCAAAAATCTTTCAGGTGGCAATCAACAAAAAGTTGTGCTTGCCAAATGGCTACAGCGAAATGCAGAAGTGATTATTTTTGATGAGCCGACGCGCGGGATCGATGTGGGAGCGAAGTATGAAATCTACTTGTTGATCAACGGTCTTGCCAAACAGGGGAAAGCAGTTGTGATGATTACCTCCGAATTGCCAGAGGCCTTGGGGATGAGCGATCGGATACTGGTGATGCATGAAGGTCGTGTTACCGGAATGATCGACGACGTATCAGCGACAACGCAGGAACAGATTATGGAATTGGCAGTAGGATGAAATCAGATCAGTCAAAAGAGTTCAGCTACGCTCGCACGCAATTCTTCAGCGACTATGGAATGGCGTTGGTTTTACTTTTGTTGTGCGTGTTGTTCAGTGGATTGACGATTAAAGAGCAGCATCCCACCGGCAGTGTCGCGGGAGAACAGGTGGCTAAGCTGATCCTCGCTGATCAACCGGACGCGAACGTGCTGATCGTCGCTCGGGCGACGTCCGAGGACCAGGAATTTGCAAAAGCGGCGAAACAGGCTCTTGAAGACCAGGGTGCCACTGTATTGGGATCGATTAATGGTGAACCTGGCGATGTTCGGCGAATGCTCCAGCAGTTTCTTGATCGCGAAAAGTCGGTTGATGCAATTGCGGCAACTGATGTGACTGCGAAATGGAGTGTTTACGATCGTTTCGATTCGGTGGGTAACGAGAAATGTGTAACTCCTCGGTCTTATCAGTGGCCCGTGTTTTTGAAGTTGTCGAACGTGATCGGTGTTTTAAATCAGACAGCGATTTATGCCATCATCGCGATTGGGATGACGATGGTGATTATTACTGGCGGAATCGATCTTGGTGTCGGGTCGCTCGTGGCTTTGTCGGCAGTAACTTCGTCGTTGATCGTGCGAGACCTGGGCGGCGGTGTCGAAGCGAGTCTTACTATTGTCATCTTCGGCATGTCTTTTGGTATCTTGATCTGTGCGGTATCTGGCATCTTTGTGGGGAACATGGTCACCCGTTTCCAACTCCCCCCGTTCATTGTGACTCTTGGGATCATGATGATGGCGAGCGGTTTATCCTTCCGCCTTTCCAATGGTCAGTCGATCTCTGCGTTGCCGGAGTCATTCTTTTGGCTGGGGGGCATGAAGACGATGGAAGTGCCTAACCCTGTGTGGTTAATGATCGTGCTGTACGTCATTGCGCACATGGTCATGTCACAGACGGTGTTTGGGCGCTATGTCTATGCGATTGGCGGAAACAAAGAGGCTGCACGACTTTCCGGTGTGCCGGTGAAGTTGACCCTGCTGATTGTCTATACGGTTTGCGGCGCGTTGTCTGGTTTGGGTGGAGTTGTACTTGCCTCGCAGTTGGAGGCTGGCGATCCGAAATTTGGTTTGATGTACGAACTGGAAGTGATTGCTGCTGTGGTCGTCGGCGGGACCTCACTCATGGGGGGGCAAGGCAAAATCTTTGGCACATTAATTGGTGCCTTTATCATCGCCGTGATCAAAAATGGCATGAACTTGATGAATGTCGATCCATTTAATCAACGCATCGTTTTGGGAGCGGTCTTGTTGGCGGCCGTCCTGCTGGATCAGCTGAAACGTCGAACAAGTTGAGTTGTTTGTTGGTGCGCGGCTTACAGGCCGAGAACTTCAACCACTCGATCACGCATGACTTGAGGTTCGACGTCGGCTCCGGTCCAGTATTTGATACTAATGATGCCTTGATTTACCAGCATTCCCAAGCCATCGATCACAGTGCAGCCTCGCGATTCGGCGTCGGCAATCAACCGGGTGCGGAGCGGATTCGGGATCACGTCTGCAACGATCATCTTGTCGGTCAAACTCTGTTGATCCAGGGCCAATCGAGCCTCGATATCTGGGAAAAGGCCGACAGAGGTCGCATTGACGACAACATCGGTTGTCGTCGGGACCGCGAATTCGTTTTGCCAGCGGATAAATTCAGCGGCAGTAGGTGTCCGATCGTTCAAGAGAGCGGCCAGTTCAGATCCTCTTTGTTCGTCGCGGTTGACCACCGTAATTTGTTTGGCTCCGGCGAGTGCCACTTCGACTCCGATCGCGCGAGCGGCTCCGCCGGCACCCAATAGCACAATGGATTTATCAGCAGGATCAATTTTCTCCTGCAGGGATCGTAGGAATCCTTTGCCGTCGGTGTTTTCGCCAATGTACTGATCTTCCCGACGGACGACACAGTTGACCGCACCCATGATCGATGCTGACTCGCCGAGGCCATCCAGATGTTGGATCACTTCGACTTTATGGGGTATGGAGCAGTTGAAACCCGCAAAGCCCATCGCTCGAGCTCCTCGGACGGCATCCGCAAGAGCTGCCGGCGGGACCTCGAAGTTGATGTACCGCCAATCAAGATGATGGTGCCGATAAGCGGCTTCGATCATCTCGACCGTCGGGTTTTCTGCCGCGGGTTGAGCGAACGAGGCTGTGATCTGTTTCAAGAAATTCATGCGGATCTACCTTGGACAAATTCCTAATGAGTGGTGCGGAAGGTAGTGAACGGTGATCGCATCGCGTCTCACGCTTCCGGTGGGGGATTTATGGTCTGTGGTTGTTTTAGCATTAAAGTACAGGTCGTCGGGAAATCCGATTGATTTGGCGTTGACCGTAAATATGATCCGTGAGCTGGTAGGTAACTCACAGAAATTCAGAGGTCCATGTCATCCAATTCGTCGATCAAATCATCTAGATCATCTTTGGTCGTTTCGGGTTTTCTGTCTTGGCGTTTGGGCATGCAGGCGTCTGAACCGACCGCCTTTCGACCGGCCAATAGCAGTTGTTCGTCACGTTCTCGTGCAGCAACTTGCTGCGCGTCTTCCTTGCTGTCGGGTGCGCCAAATAGTTTGGAGAGGTCGATTTTTAGTCCATCGGTGGCAACCGCAGCACCCGCGATCGCGGGGGTCTTATGCTGAGGGAAAATGATTGCATTTTCTGGACAGACACGGCTACATGCGGGGCAGCCTTTTCGACAATTGTCAGGTTGTTCGACGAGTATAGTTTCCTGCTGGTCAACACCGTAGACTCCGAATAAACAGAAATCAATGCACTCCATGCAGTTCGTACATCGACTGAAATCGATGACCGGATACCAACGACGTCCTGCTGTTTCCTCGATTTGAACGACGGCTTGAGAGCTTGGAGGCGGACCCTTTGCCGTGTCATTGGTTGGATTCAAGAATCTCTGCATCGCATCCTGTTCAGGCTCCCCAGCAATCCAATCGATCAGATCGCCATTCGATCCGATTTCTTGGGCGATTCGTCCCATTTCCTCGACGAAATCGTTTACGGTTTGACTGGCTCGTAAATCAAGGCAATAGAGGCGACGAGTTGGCAGCGGCATCTCGTCAATCACACGAGGTTTGTCCTCCTCATCGGTTGCCTTCTCCGTCTCTTCTTCTTCGTCGTCATCCCCATAGGTCAATTCACTGATGCCTTCCTGTCCAGCGATTCCCTGGCGATTCAGTAACCAGTGAGCAGCGCGCGAATACATCCAGGTAAGCACAATGAGGTCGCCTTCGACGGTTTTTAAGGCGGCTACCCCTTTGCCTTTTGGTTTGAGGTCGTAGAGATTAGGAATCACCACGAGATCAAATCTTGCATCGGTCGACAATTGCGAAACGATATCTTCTTCAAGCTTTCGCTTTACCGGATTGTTACTTTGCCCAAGGGAGAGGGCGACAGCGATTCTTTGCATGGCTCTTCAACTAATTAAGTTGGCCCTTGATTGTCCGTTGGGTAATTTCCCAGACTGCTTCCAGATGCTTGACGTACTCTTGAGCGGAAAGCAGTTGCTCGGTAGCTCCGGTCATTTCAAACAACCATCCCTGGTTATATTTGTCGACGTTAATGTAAGACGGATCAGAAAGCAACGCTTCGTTAAGCGTGACAAGCGTGCCTGCGATTGGTGCGAACAGGTCGCTCTCGGCTTTTTTGCTTTCGATTGCACCAATTTCCTGACGGTGGGCGACCTGAGTTGCCGGCTCGACCGTCCAATCCAAAAAGTAGACATCCTGTAATAAACGCACAGCATAGGCAGAGAAACCGAAACGCAGAAGAGATTCAGCCGGCCGTGCCCACATGTGATTCTTGGCATACACCAAGTCGACCGGGAATTCTGCCTCGAATTCGCCCATCATAAACTTTAGTGTTTCGCTCATGTGTAGCGGACGCCCTGATGTTCCGATTCAAAGAAGGCTGGCAGCAAACCGTCGACTCGCAACAGGCCTTCTCGATGAAGCTCAATCCGACCGGGTGAAAGGGAGAGCAACCCTTGATCCTCATAGGCCTGCCACTCTCGTTTCCAGTGATCGATGATGTCGACTCCAAACTTTTGTTGGAAGTAGTCCGTCTCGAGCCAGCCCTTTTTAAGCTGTAAAACCATCTCACGAATCAACGTTTGGTGGGATGTTGGGCGCAGGGCACGAGCGAGTGGCAGTTGGCCTGCTTCCGACAGTGATTTGAGATAGCTGTCCCAATCTGGATGGTTTTGGTAATGAACTCCCGAAATGTGGCCGAAGCTTGCAACTCCGGTGGCCAGCAGGTCCGAGCCTTGCCAAAGATTGTCGCGATAGCTGAAGTTCACCTTCGTGGTATCTTTGACCATGGTGTAGGCGCTGGAGACGCTGTAGCCCTGCTTCTGGAGCTCATCGAAGGCATAATTGACCCAGCGTCGTTTGGTGGGCCAATCGGCGACGGGTGTTTCGACTTGATTCCCCAAAATATCCTTGGAGTAGACCGTGTTAAACGGTAATTCCATTTGGTAAATCGTGACGCTGTCGGGCGAAAACTCGATGGTTCGTCGTACGCTGTCGATCCAGTTCTCCTCGGTCTCACCAACCATTCCGGCGATTAGATCGATATTGATATTTGGATAATCAGCCGCCACGATCCAATCCCAAGCGCGATAGATCTCGCCAGAAAGGTGGGCTCGGCCGTTTTCTTTGAGCACCTCGTCGCTGAAGTTTTCAACTCCCAAGCTGAGTCGGGTGACTCCCAGTTCTCGTAAGGCCTGAATCTTCGGTTCTGACAACGTGCCTGGCTCGCATTCGAACGTGACTTCTTCCGCGTCCTCCCAATTGATATTCGCTCGCAAACGATCGACCAGCGAGGTCAATTGTTTGACGCTCAGGTAAGAGGGCGTACCTCCCCCAAAATAGACAAATCGGAACGGGCGATCTCCCATGCAAGGCAACGCGCTGACAAGCTCGATCTCACGTGAAAGGGCCGCAAGGTAGCTTTCGATTTGCGGAGCCTTTTTGTCCGTGTAGACGCGGAAATAGCAGAATTTGCATCGCTTTCGGCAAAAGGGGATGTGCAGGTAGAGACCCAGCGGTACGCGGTTCGCGGGAGCCGCCATGGCTGCTTGGACTTCAGGGATGCCACTTTCGCTCCAGAGAGAGAACGGAGGATAGTTGGAGATAAAGTAGCTACCAACTTCGGTTTTCGTTGAATCGGTCGCCATGAAGTGTGTTTCCACCTCGGACGGGCTGTTTACGGACGGTTGGAGCGAATCGAAGTGGTTGCTCGACTCACCGTATCGAATCGTTCGGTTTTCTCAGTATTGACGTCACGACACCAATGTTTATTTGCTTCCAAAACAATAAACGACACCGTCGTCATTCGCAATGACAAGCCGTTGATCAGCAACCGCGGGTGATCCTGTAAACCCACCACCCGTTTCATATTCCCACTGTTTTTTGCCGTCTGCCAGATTCAGAGCATAAAGACGACCGTCTGACGATCCAACAAATGCGCGGTTTCCGACAATTACAGGAGAGGAATCGACCCGTCGCTTGGTAGGGAATGTCCAAAGTTCTTTGCCGGTTTGGGGGTGCAGTGCATAGATCTGTTTACTGCGGCTGCCGTAGACAACCACTGATTTATTCACAGCTGGAGAGCTTCGAATTGATTGCGTGCGACGGTTATCGGCAAAGCTCCAAGCCACTTTGGCTTCTTTCCAGTTGACGCTCAGCATTTCACCGGCCTCCGTTCCGAAATAAGCGAAATCTCCTCGCACCGCTGGAGTCACTCCAGTGGGAGAATTGATCGGTACACTCGCAATGGCCTCTCCCTTTTCGACGTTGACGATGTGCAACTGGCCGTCACAACCTGCCACGAACGCACGCCCGTCAACGATTGTGGGTGAGCAGCGGATTTGGTCTTGAAGCATAAGCTGCCAAGCAACTTCGCCGCTCAATGCGTTCAAGCAGTAGAGCGTCGCATCCTGGGAACCGACCAAAACCGTATTTTGGAAAAAGTTTGCGCACGAACTGATTTCAGCGTTCGTCTCAAAAAACCATTGCTTCTCGCCTGTCTTGGCGTCGATACAGTGAAATCCACCGTCATAGTCGCCGATGTAAACGCGTGAGTCACGTACTGCAGGTGACGCTGGAAAGCCACCGTCAATCGTGTATTTCCAGATTTCTGAACCATCCTTGAGTCGCAAGGCAAACAAGGTTCCGTCAAGATCGCCGATGTAAACAACACCATCAACAATGGCAGGCGTCCCCTCGAAAGCTCCGCCGGGGACGGTGTGTTTCCAAAGCAACTGGGGACGATTGGGGAGTTTTGAACGAGCGACTCCATCGGCTAATGTGTCGCCGCGAAAAATTGGCCAGTTCGTTCCACCACGGTTCAACTCATCATCATTTCGCGCCCCGGCACTGGAATCGGCTGACAGCAAGCACAGAGAAATTGCGACGGTCAGAAGCTTGGGCATAGTTGGAGTTTCCTGGTCGGAGAGCGGAAAATCAGGACGGACGCAGTACCGATTTTAGCAGAATCTCTTTTCTGAATCATTAATTCGTCACTCGTCGAATGCCTTTTCGTAGAGTCCTAGCAATTGGCTGGCACTGACTTCTCGGGGATTGAAGCTGGCTGTCCACTGTTTAGAAGCTTCCGCGGCTAAGCCAGGCAGGGAGTCGCGCGTTACCCCTTGCGACGAAAGATTGGGTGGAAGCTCAGCTTTTGATACGATGCGAGTCACAAAGTCGGCTAGCCCTTGGGGGCCTGTTCCGCCGTCTTCTGTCGCTGAAACAGATCCATTGCTGCCGTTGGTTATCTCAAATAACTCTTGATACCAACCGGGGTGCGACTCTCCATTGAATCGGATTACGTGAGGTAACATGGTTGCGATCGCTTGTCCGTGGACAATTTGAAAACCGGCTGTCAGAGGATTCGCCAAAGCGTGCACGGCACCCAACATCGAATTTTCGATGGCCATTCCTGCAAAACATGCGCCCAGCAACATAGCCCCCCGTGCCTCCAAATCATCGGGATGGTCCAGCACTCGCGAGAAATTGCTCGAGATGAGTCTCCAGGCTTCGCGACTGAATGCCAGCGACACGGGATTGCGACGATTAGTCACAAAGGTTTCGACCGCATGTGCCATGGCATCGATGCCTGTGAGTGCAGTGACTTGTGGCGGTTGGGTCAATGTGAGTTCGGGATCGAGGATGGCGATCCGAAACGACGCTTTCTTGTCACCGCAAGCCATTTTTACGTGCGTCTTGGCGTCAGAGATGAGTGCGAAGGATTGGGTCTCGCTCCCGGTGCCCGCAGTTGTGGGGATCGCGATCATCGGTAGCATGGGTTGTAGTGCTTTTCCGACGCCCCAATAATCCTGTATTGAGCCACCGTTGGAGAACAGGAAGTTGATTCCCTTGGCACAGTCCATGGCACTGCCGCCGCCGAGCCCAACAATCATTTCAGGTTCGTAGCGACGAGCCAAGCGGAGCCCCGAATCCACCTCGGTTGTGGTGGGGTTTTCACAAACTTCGTCAAACAGGTAGGTTTCGATCCCAGCTTTTTCGAGCGAATCGATTCCCCTTTGCGTGTGCCCAGCCGAGATTACGCCTGCATCGCTGACAACCAGAACTCGACGTGTTCCCAATTCACCAGCTAAGTCACCCAGTCGATCGATCGAGCCGGGACCGAAGATAATTCGAGTGCGTGGTTGGAAGTCGAATGGGATCATTAGAAGTTGTCCTCAGCCCGCAAACTCAGTAGGTCAATCACTTAACTCAAAAATTGAATGCCAAGATTTAGGCTTCGTCCCTCCGACGTTTGGGTGATAGGGCGGAGTTGCTTGTCAGGATGTGACAGGCATCCGTTCCTCCGAAACTTGGTAAGCTCTTGACCGAAACAAGAAGTCGATAATGCTGCCTTCGTGAGGTTGCAACCAATTGAGTTTCGTAGTCGGAATGGGGCCGATGTTCAAACGATCGACGTAAGTGGCATCGCTGAGGTCACTAATTAACGACTCGTTATTGGTGATCGCTGAGCAGACCAGAGTTTGGTCGATCTTCCGAAGCATCTGGTCTTGTGGACATTCGACCACCGTGGCAAAGGGAAACATGTATTCCTTCTTGGCGATCTCGTTTTCGGGCGAACTGCAGTGTACGACCATCGGTCGCAGGTAGGAGCAGTGATCCTGCTCGATTAAACGGTCGCCGTAGGCCGACGTAAGATCCGTGACTCCTTCCTCTTTCAAATCTTGTTCAATCATGCCCCAAACAGCACTTCCCATACCAGGTACGGTGAAAGCGGCCAGTCCGGCTTCGGAGTTGTCCGGTGGCAAGGCTTCGACTGGACCCAGTCTTTCCGCGAGCGCTTGTGCGATTTCTTTCGTGTGACGTGAAGCCCAAACGCCAGAGCAGTTGATGCAGCCTCTGCCGCTGTTGATGTAAATGCTTTCCGCCATCATGTCGATGTAGTTTTCCCAATCATCAACCAGGTCGTCCCCTAGTAGGATTTTGGAAAACCCGGGTCCGTGAGCCTGTACTCGGGGGTTGCCGGCGTATCGTTCGACGGTCGGTGTGCCTCCAAAGATCATTGAGCGGTCACAAGCTGCCAAGACTGCCGCACCGGCAGCGGCTTCACCCGGATAGAGAGAGAAAACTTCACGTGGCACACCCGCTTCGATGAAAGCAGAAACCATTCGGTACGGCGTCCAAGGCTCTTGCGGGCCGGGTTTCAGCACGAGTCCAAGTTGCAAAGGAATGACCGGAAGCCAAAGTGTATGGACGCCCGGGGAATTGGAGGGAAGGACTGCAGCCAGCACAGGTGCCTGTGCTTGGTAGCTAACCACGATACCGCGTGATTCGACGCCCCATCCACGCGTTAAAATGTCCAGGTCCAAACCCCGTGTCAAGCAGTCGAGGATGCGATCCATATTGCGGAGCACAAAAGAGTTTTTCGACATGTTGCCGCGGCACATGTGCTCCGGAAGCCCGGTACTGGCCGATTGTTGGTGAACGAAGTCGTCAGGACTCTGGGTGCCGTCACCCAACGGCAGAGTCGCCGTTTCAAATAAGTCTGCGGCCTTCTTCAACATCTCGATCAAATCGCCACACGAGAAATCTCGCAGGATCTCTCTCGCCTTGTGTGCCTGACGCATGTCGCGTCGGATGATGCCCTCGTTCGCCTGACTAACACGAGCGATCGGTTCGCCTGTGCTGAAGTGCTTGACCTCGCTGACTTCGAGAGAATCGTACGGTTTGCCCCAGCGTAAAACGGGAATATTAAGCACTTCGGTTTCCTCCAAATCGACTCGATGAGGTCGTGCTACTGCGTGACTTCGATCTCGTGGTGTCTGTGATTGAGCGACGTTTCTGCAGCGTTTTAGACGTGATGCGGTTTTGAGACAGTCTGAGTCGCTGGCCTTAGTAAACGCCAACGGTCGTTTGTGATGCGGTTCCATGGAAAGGTCGAACGCCACTCACGCCATCCCAAGGATAGGTATTGAATGGCTCTTCGCGTTCGCCTTCATCCCGTTCTAAGAACCCGGGAACAAAGAATTCCTTCGTCAACGTAGTGAGCTTGACTCGTCCGGTTTCACCGTAGCCCACCAGCTTGTTTGAGTCGTCGAAGTCGACGACCTCGGTTACGGCCCTGGGTTGGGGGGCGTAGTAGGAAATCTTATAGTTTTCGGCGGCAGTCACTGGCTTGCTGCAGGCGAGTCCCATTAGTGTGTTACCGTAAGTGGGGGTCATGTAGATACCACTCTCTTCGGCAGGACCACCAAATAACTCTTCAACGCAATAGCGAGTCCATTGCGGTGTGAACTCGGTTCCTCCAGAAAAGATGCCCGTGATGCCGACTTCCTTCAAACTGGTTCCCCGATCCTCCAGCGCCAATGCGAGTGAATCCAGCAGTTTGGGCGTTGCAAACATGCATTTAATGTCGTGACCGGCTGTCAGAACGGTTACCGCTTGGTCGATGCAATGTTGCTTGTAAGCTTCCAGGTGATCCATCCATCCTTTTTTGATGAGTTTGACCACCCAGCGTGGATCCAAGTCGATGCAGAAGCAGATGCCGCCGCGGAATTGACACAGGTGTTCTACGGCAAGTCGTAGGCGACGTGGACCGGACGGCCCGAACATCAGCCAGTTGGCACCTTTGGGGAAATATTCGTCTGGCAACGTCTCACTAAATAGTTCGTAGTCGGTGCGGAAATCGTCAATTACCACCCGGCTCTTGGGAATGCCCGTCGTGCCGCCCGTTTCGAACACGTAAGTGGGTTTATCGGCCAACGCTTTGGGGACCCAACGACGCACTGGCCCACCTCTTAACCATTCGTCTTCAAACAAAGGAAACTTTTTGAGATCATCGAAGCTTTTGATCTCAGTAAGCGGATCAAAATTTAGCTCTGACTTTTTTTCCAGCCAAAACGGGCAGCCAGTTGACTCGTGGAAATGCCACTGAACGATTTCGCAGGTATGGGCATCCAATCGTTCCAGGGCTTGTTTTTTTTGAGAAGCGAGGTCGGTGGTTGGGGAATCGGCTACGTTCATGGGAGGAAGGGTCGCTGCGCAACGGGTAGGGAAGGAACGGTCATCAACGCGAGTCAAACCCGCGTTAAACGCTCCTAGACCATAGCCAACGCCAATCCACTTGACAACCGTCAGTCAGGAACGGCGATTTTGGAAGGTTTGTCGATGGGTGTTGCACCAGAAGAATCGCTCGAGGCGATAAACTCTGCGAATCTGTCAAAGTTGGCTAAGAGCCAGATTCACCGTTGGAGTTGTTCGAAACGCTGCTCAGCTGCGAAAGTACTTGAAGCACGCCGTTGAGATGGGCCAATCGTGGGCCGAATCGATCCACGAACTCATTCAACATGAATTCACCGTCCATCAGGCAGTCTGCGTTGTCAGTGATCTCCTCGGTGACCGACTCAAGAAAACGAGTCTGTACCTGTCCGAGCGTTTCGGCCGCTTCACGGCAACGCTCCGCCAAATCCGGATTCGCTTGCTTCCATTGGCCTAGCTCGGTTGCTCGCTGGCGTTGTCCCGAATTCATCTGATTGATGAGCTGCTCAAGCAGTTCATTTTGACGATTTTGGGCGGTAACCATTTGTGACAGCATCTGAGGGACGGAACCTCCCGAGTTGCCCTGGGCACCGGTCGTAGATGCGGTGGAAACGTCAATATGTGTGAACAAGGAGGGAGTTTGACGTTGGTTTTCCGACATAATCGTGTTGGCCCTTTTGCAATGGACGATGTCTCATGAACATCTTCAGTATAAGCAGCTCGAAGGACTATTGTCCACCAATCTCAATCTTTGGCATTCTACAAAAGCCTGGAAGAGTAATTGGGCGTTAAGCCACTGATTCATCACCGCGGTTAAAGAGCGGCCCCCTCGCGGCCCGATGCAACATCGGAGACCGCGATGTTCATATCTGGGAATGCTGATGAATGCTAGCCAAACGCCAAATTTCGGGTTCGTTACCGTCACCGATTTGGGTGGTGCGGTCCGGATTGGTGGGTATTTGATTCTGAACTCGACGGGACGTCCGCTCGAATTCCATTGCACCGCTCCTGTGAGGCCGAATCGAGCCCAGGAGATTCTTTACGGGGCCACTCTTGAATCTTACTTGCACGGTGAGCAGATCGGGCAAGCGTTGATAGCAAACGGGCAAGTTCAGCCTGACTTGATTTTAACGGATCGGGCGTCGGTGCTCTCGCTTCGAGAATTCTCCACGATACCGGTTGCCTGTTTATGGGATTCGAATCGGGCTTTGCAGGCAGGTGAGAGGATGGCGGATCCTAACCTCATCTCATGCTTAGCGGACGACTTTTCGTTGCGATTGGACATTCGCTATCAGGGAGAATCCGACGCCATCCGCTCCATGATTGAATCGCGACAGGCCAAATGGGATCTGTGGGAGCCGTTTGAACGGATAACCGATGCGGTGAGCGAACTGCAAAAGGCTGCTTGAGCCACTGCGTAAACCAGGTGATATCGAAGGTGGAGGCTCTCACGTGCCGGATGGACAGAAACCGAACCGATCGATATCGATTGCTCGGACAGGTTGGAATACGGCGTTACAACGCAGGCCGAAAATTGCTGTGCAAGCCGAAGTGATTCGCGACTCACCGCCACAGACGCTGGCGTTGAAATTTGAATCTTTGCAAATCAAGACTCGCGGTTTTTGTTTCTCGCCCAAAACGCCTGCGTTGATGGATCGCTCGGCAAACACTTCTTCGGATTTGGCGCGGCCTTTCGGCAGGAAAAATGGCTCTGCTCGAACGCGAATTAAGCCCCCGACGGATATCGTGAAGCTTGATGATCGACTGTTCTACTTGTTGCAACCACCTCTCGAAAACTTACTGGACGGTGCCGCATTACAGATGCCCTTTCGTCCATTTCCATATCAATTGTCGGGCATCAGTTTTTTATTTCCACGTCACACGGCTATCCTGGCCGATGAAATGGGGCTGGGCAAGACAATGCAGGCGATCACGTCGATGCGTCTGCTGTTACATGCGGGGGAAGTACGTACGATTCTGCTTGTTTGTCCAAAGCCGTTGGTCTCCAATTGGCAACGCGAATTTCAGATGTGGGCTCCTGAGATTCCCGTTGCTGTAATTGCGGGTGACCAAACTCGTCGTGAATGGCAGTGGCGATTACCGGACGTTCCTGTGAAAATTGCCAACTACGAGTTGTTGTTGCGAGATCGAGAGCTTTTGGCAGACGGCAATCAGCACTTTGATTTGGTCACGCTTGACGAAGCCCAGCGGATCAAGAATCGATCGAGCAGTTCCAGTCAGGTTGTCAGTTCGATATCACGGACAAGAAGTTGGGCCTTAACGGGGACACCTGTTGAGAATTCGCCTGATGATTTGGTCGGTATCTTTGAGTTTCTGACTCCGGGGTATTTGTCACCTGGGATGACTCCCCGGCGTTTGCGTGAAGCGACCCGTGATCACATCTTGCGGCGCACGAAAGACCAAGTCCTAAAAGATATGCCGCCGAAGCTCTACCGTGATGCGGCTCTCGAACTGACCCCTTCGCAGTCAGCCAGCTATCAAAGTGCAGAGAAAGACGGTGTTATTCGACTGAATAAACTTGGCAAATCGATCACCATTCAACACGTCTTTGAGTTGGTATTGCGGCTGAAGCAGATTTGTAACTTTGCACCTGATACAGGCCATAGCTCGAAATTGGATCGTCTCGAAGCGGATCTTGAAGAGGTGGCGGATAGTGGTAAGAAGGCGATTGTTTTTAGCCAATGGGTTAAAACACTCAATCGTCTCAGTGACCGCCTGAAACGGTTCGGCCCCATCGAATATCACGGTCAGGTTCCCTCGCGCAAGCGGGATGGGTTGATCGAACAGTTTCGCAATGATCCTGATTGTCATGTGATTTTGATGAGTTACGGGGCCGGAAGTGTCGGCTTGAACTTGCAGTTTTGCGAATATGTATTTTTGTTTGATCGCTGGTGGAATCCGGCCGTCGAAGATCAAGCCATCAACCGGGCTCATCGAATCGGTGTGGCCGGTCCAGTGACCGTAACCCGTTTTGTGACCGATGGCACGATTGAAGAACGTATCGATCAGATTTTGACGCAAAAACGCGAGGTGTTTGAGGCGATTTTGGCCGATTCGGATTCGCCCGGATCCTTGGGGCTGTCCCAAGATGATATCTTTGGACTCTTCGACCTACACGTTCCGGGAGGCCGCCTGGAATCGTCTGCCGATGCGGCCTGAAGCTGAGATTTATCAGCTCTGCTTGAACGCACTGATTTTCACAGTCGCCAGCCGGCGATTTGCCTTCCCATGCCGAGCTCGACCACATTCTCCACTGTCGAAGGATCCACACGATTAAACGCAGTCGAGTGGGGGGGGCTGGTGGTCATCGTGCTTGGCGGGATTTGGCTTCGTGCAAGGCCTTTGTCTGAAAGCCTTTGGATTGACGAGCTTCACACCGCCTGGGCTGCGGCTGGAAACCTGGTCGAGGTAGTGCCACGAGCGTCGTTGGGGAACCAAAGCCCCCTGTATCCTTGGCTCGTTTGGATTACCACCAAATTGCTGGGGACAAGCGAAGCAACGGTTCGACTTATTTCCTTCTTGGCCGGTGTGGCGCTGATCCCAACGGGATTCCTCGTTGGTAAACGTTGGTCTCAGTCAAATGACTTGGGACTGTTAGTAGCGTTTTTGATCGCAATTGATCCGCATTCGATTTACTTTTCGCAAGAAGCAAGGCCATACGCACTTGTGCAATGGGTTTCTCTTTTGCAAATCGCGACCTTTGCTCGCTTGAGCGATCCCGCATCGCGCCAGCCATTGCCGCGTGATCGATTGCTCTTAATTGGTTTGACAACGCTCCTTTTCTATCTGCATTACACGAGTCTACTGCTGATTGCGGGGGAGTTGGTTTATTTGGGGATTGCCTACCTTTTGAATTGGGTGCGAGTCCGTGAGGTGATCGTGCCTCGACTTGTGGAATTAGTTGCGGTTGGCGCCGCCACGATTCCTGCTTGGACCCACTTGCTGCAAATCGCCGCTCGGCGCGGCAACTGGGCGCGATTTGTGCCGCAGCAAAGCTTGGGGCAACTGTATTATCTGTTTCGATTCGACGCGTTTGTTGTGATACCCGGCACAATCTGTCTCGTGCTCTTGGGGATCGCGTGGTTACGAGGAAAGAGGTGGTCGCTGACGCAGTTGATCGTTCGCTCCTTGCTGTTGACTGGTTGCTGCCTCATGACTCCCCTTTTGTTGGCTTGGTGGCTGACCGATTGGGACTTGTTTCGCCTTTTCTTTCGACGCTACTTGATGGGCATGGCGACATTGCCAATGGTTTTCGCCGGTTTGTTGGGTAGTTTTCTACCCAAGTGGGCAGGGGGCCGTTGGATTTATGCGGCCGTGGTCTCGATTTGCGCCGTTGGCGTCTTGTTTCCCATGCAGCCTGCCTTGATCGATGGCATTCCGCATTGGCACACCCAAGAAGATTGGCGTGCTGCCATTGCGTTTGTGAATCAACAAGAAACGGAGAATCACTGGCCCGTCTTTGTCCGCTCGGGCTTGATCGAGGACGACCAGTTGCGAACGGAATCGCCATCGGCTGAATTACGTGCGTACTGTCTGTTTCCGATTGGTTCGCTTTATCGCTTAGAAGCTCGTTCGGGGGCGATTGAGCCGCTCCCTTCGACGGAAAGCTGGCAGCTAAATGAGCAACAACGCTCCGAAATTGTTGAATCTGAGGGAGCGTGGATCGTTGTCCGCGGAAGTGAAGATACGGTGCAACGAATGGCCCGCCAACTTGTTGATTGGCTGCAACGACATGACATCCATGTTCAACTGCGTCGATGGGCGTTTGGGCATGTGGGCGTGCTACGAGTCTCAGTCCGGTGAGGACTGTCGTTTACGGCTTTGCCTTTTGACGTAGTCGTTCAACCTGTTCTTGCAGAGATTTCTTTGTCTCTTCGTCGAGCTGCTGTAGATCTAAATCGTTCTGTTTTTCAAGAGCTTCTATTGCCTGTTGGAAGCCTTTGTCTCCCTGTGGCTGGATCGCCGGCAGGCCCGCGCCGGGTTGGAATTGAATTTGAAGGCCAATTTTTTCTTCGCCATATTTTTTGTATAGCTGATGGGCGGCCGGGTGTTTTTGCTTGAGTTGTTCGAGGTTGTCAGCTTTGTATTCAGTTGTCTTCTTACCTTTGGGCCCTTTTTCTGTGACCGAAATCTGTATTTTTCCATTCGGCTCTTCGTGAATCGTGATTTCCTTGCCCCCTGTCTTGATGAGCGTGTCCTTCACCCCATTCACGTTTTTGCGAGTCGCACGTTCAATGTCATTTCCGGCACCATTCAGACGCATTTTGAATTTGAACTGCCCGTTGTTGATTCGGAAAATATTCCGGGCGGGTTTTGCGATTTCTGTCTCTGCTGATTCTTCGGGAACGGATTCTCCCAAAGCCCGTTTGGCGAGGCGCGAAGATCGGGTGTTTTCATTGTCAGAAATCTTACGCAAAGCTTGTCGAGCTAACTCTTTGGTCTTGGTGTTCTCGTTTTGGAAATGTTTTTCCAGAATTTCAATCGCGCGGGCGGCTGATTCGGCTGGTCCGTTTTGTGCGACCTTGGAAATTTGCGGAATGAGGTCGCTGCCAGCTGCTGCAAGTTTTTTTGTGGCTGCCTGACGTTGGGAAAAACGATCTGAATTCAGCTGTTGGACGAGTTGGTCGATCTCTGCATTTGACAGCGACTCGCGAGTGTCGGAAATCGAATCCACGGTGTCGGTCTGTTCCTTTTTTACCGGATTTGGATTCTTTGACGGATTGTCATCTGCAATCGCCGAACCGAACGCGATGATCCAAATTGCCAAGCCAAATCGCATATCCTGTACTCCTTGACGTTTCAGTGAAAGCCGCTGTCTTTTCATTCAATCCAGCCGCTCATTTGATGATGAAGTCTACCATAGTCGTGTCGGATTGCCGACTTTTTTGCACCGCAGACCGGGCCTGATTTGATGAATCCAGGTCAAGCGTTCAATACTTTCCGGAGATGCGTTCTTTGGACGGCAATACTTCCAGGCAGGTGGTCCACCATCCGGAAGTCACGGTGGCGATAAATTCCCGCGGTAAACGTTCACTTTCCATTTCTCTGGCCAGTCGTTGGAAGTCGTATTCGATAGGAATAAAATCGACCTTCAACTCATCGCTCGCAGGCAACTGTTCGACGAGTGTGTACCAGACATTTGTGTTGCCGTCATTTTCGGGCCTACCAAGCACTCCCACGTTGATGAAGTGCCGATTGTCCGCCAGTGCGCGGTGCCATTTTAACCCCGTATGGGTGGCGAGGATTATATCTGCTTGATACTCATCGGCCAAGAATTTCAAGAACTGAGTGGAGGTTGTTGATGCCCAAAGGAATTCGTTGGTTCGCCGCGGGCTGCCGTGACAGAGAAGCAGGCGTTGTTGCCCCAGATCGAGTCGGATCTCGCTGGGGAGGTCTCGCAAAAAGTTTCGGTGTTCTGAGGATGTATGTTCCAGGGTATACGCGTAGCTGATCTCGGCAAAGTGATTGTCGCGTGGGTCGGTGTACCCGCACTGGCAATCATTTAATTCATTGCCAATGGAGTTGTCATAGTTTCCCTGCACACATTGGATTTGGTTGTCATGCAGGAGGGGGAAAACACGATCGGGGTAAGGACCAAATGCACCAAGGTCCCCCAGGCAGAAAATTGCGTCTGCCCCGCGAGTTTTGACATCGTGGATGGCGGCTTCCAGAGCCAAGTAATTATTGTAAATGCCACCGAAGAATGCGATACGCATGAAGGTTTCCGATCGTGAATTCCTCAATTAGGTTTTGCAGTTGTCGATAAACTGCTCGATGAATTGGAACAAATCGAGCCGTATTGGTAGCAAGTGAAGCAAGCTCCGTGTTGCAGCGGATAATCGCCCAGTGAATCAGAAAGTCGATCTGATAAGCGTGCTTCCGGTGATTCAAGTAGGATGGGGCAAACATGAACACCACGGTCGGACACGATACGACTGTGCTCGCAAATCAGTTGTGAAACCTCAAAGTCCTTCATCATTTCTTGCGTCACTCTTTCATCTTGGCGATATCCGTGGGTGCGATGTTCTTCCGCGCCCATCTGAAGAGTCGGCAGAATCTTGATGCGGGGCCGTTTGTAGCCGCTCTGTTGTAGGATCTGCACAAAGCCCTGGACCACCTCTGTCTCGCTCTCGACCGGCCAGGTTCTGGCTGCAGTGATGATTGGTAGGAAACCCAATTCGACCAATTGCACAACGCCTCGCATCGCTCGGTCAAATGTGCCGGCCCCGCGAATGGGATCATTGGTGGATGGGGTGAATCCATCGATTGAAAGGCGAAATTCCAACGAGTAGGGGCTCGCGGCAGCTGCGGCAGCCAGGCGTTGTAGTCCATCGGTTTTGAAAACGGTTCCGTTCGTCAACACGGTGGCCGGGCCAAAGCGGAGTGTTTCCTCCAGAATAGCTACCATTTCGCGATTCAAGAAAGGTTCTCCGCCGGTGAAATAGTATTCCTTGACTCCGAGTGCGACCGATTCTTTCAGCCGTTGTTTCACCTGTTCGAGTGAGAGGAATCCGAAAGAGTCGTTCTTGGGGCTGCAGCTGATGAAACAGTGTTCGCAGGTCAAATTGCAAAGAGTGCCGGCCACTTGAAACCACAATTGATCCAAGTGGCTCAAGCTGACTTTGGGAATGTTTGAGGGTGAAGTCATGCCGAAGGCTGAATGCTCGAATAAAGGTTTAGGTCGTGGCGTCCTGCGATGACGGTGAACAGTTCCTGGATCTGGGTTAGTCCCAGAGCGATGAGGAACTGAGAGTTTCTCCCGTAACTCTTACTTCCCAATAGGTAAAAATTGGGTTCCGTGGTCATTAAGCTTTCAGACTGAGTTTCCGGTTGTTTCATGCAGTCGTGTGCTGGCGATGAAAGGAGCAACGCTGCCAGTTTCATCGGCCCGTCCGTCGCGTAACACTTATGTAACTGGAGCTCGGAAAGCATCATCATGTCCGGTTTGAAACCCACATTGGCGATGATGCGATCGACGTGCAACGTTTGCTCGTCGGTTCCAATTACCTGGACTTCTAGTTGATCGTTGTTTGTCTCGCAAATTGATGAAACAGAGTAGCCAGCTAAGTGGGTAACGAGGGAGGATTGAGTTGCGGCCTTGTTCGCAGCAGCGGTGAGCTTGCGACGTTCTGATAACGGGTCGTCTTCGATGGTGCCGATAGGTAAATCGTCGGGGCGTCGCGTCACCCAGGTGATTTTCGTCTTGGGAAACTCCTTTGCCAATCCTACCAAGGAGACCACGGTGGTTGCTGCCGAGTAACCGTTGCCCACCACGAGGGTTTGACCATTGCTGTACTTTGCCTCTGCCGAGCGAAGGTCGGGGACCTGGTATTCGATGGCGGGATGGAGCCTTCGTTCGCCAATGGCTGGGAGGCCAGAAGGCCCCAGCCAGCGAGGTTGGTTCCAAGTGCCGGTCGAGTCAATCACGACATCCGCTTCGTGATAAATCTCGTCCCCTTGTTCGTTTTCAGTCAGAAGACAGAACTTGGTGTCGCCTCGTGACGGATGGCCGACGAATTCATGCTTGAGCGATCCTGCTCGGCCAATCGCAATTACCTTGGTCCGAGTTTGGAGATGACCGCTTAGTAAATCTGACCGGGAAAGCGGGAGCAAATATCGTTCGCGGTATTCCGAACCGGTGAGTAGGTCATCGCCATCGGGCGGCTCGCATTGCTCGTCTTGAGCGGTAAGAGCAGCGATTCCTAGGGATGAGGCGTTCATCGAGAATGGGCTGAACATTTTGACATGACCCCACTCCGATACATTGTTGCTGACCTCTCCCTGCTCAAAGATGGTGACTTGATAGCCAAGGAAACGGGCGTAGAGGGCCGCCTCAAGGCCGATTGGGCCGGCCCCGAGAATAGCAATCTTTGTGGTGTGTTCGGTTGACATGCGGGCTCGTTTTTCAACGGGGGATGATGTGCAAGACAGGATTATTGGATGAACAGTGAGTTGAAGGCAACCGTGCGATCGCTTACTGCAGTGCAAAACGCCGCGTTCTACATACGATTCGAGTCGATCGTCTAAGTTCGAGTTGGTGAAAAGGGAGCCAGATTGACGTCGATCGATTGACCTGTCATCAACCGTGACACGATTTGTGCGGTGGCTGGTGCAAGGTGGATGCCGCTGCGGAAATGGCCGGTTGCGATCGTGACGTTATTCCAGCGAGGAAGACGACCAAGATAGGGAAAACCATCTCGCGAAAAAGGACGTAAGCCAGTCCAGAATTTTGTCGGATCGGAGCCGAGGAGGGCTGGTAGCAGGCCCACCGCAAACTTTGTCAGATCGGTGATGCCCGCTGCTGTATTCGAATCATCGAATCCGACCTCCTCGACCGTTGAGCCTGCCAACAAACAACCGTCCTTGCGAGTTAGCAAGTATCGAGGCCCTTCGTTGACAACCCCCCGGATGATTGGCTTCTCGAGTTGCCACATCAGCATTTGACCTCGCCTGGGTTCCACCGGCAGATCCAGTCCTAAACCTGCAACCGTTTCCTGTGACCAAGGGCCCGTGGCAACGCAAATTTGTTCGGCCGAAATTGCTCCATCCGTCGTTTCGACTCCCGTAACACGCTCGCCGTTTAAAATCCATTTTTTAAACTTCGTCTGGCTTTCAATCGTTACCCCCTTTTGTCGTAGGCAGATTGTCAATGCTTCCAACAAACGCGGAGGATGAACGACCGCTTCATTGGGTAACCAGTAAGCCGAACGAACCTTGCTGAGTGCCGGTTCATGCTCATTCAGCCAGTCGGCGTCCACTTGCTCGAGTTGGACGCCATCTTGTTGCCATTGGTCAAGTGCCGCCCGCAAGGCAGCCAGTTCGCCTGGACGACGTGCGACGTATACACCACCGCAGCGATTGTATTCCACGTCGACACCGCTTTCACGATGCAGTGAGTCACACCATTCGGGATAAAGCTGGTGACTCGTTTGACGCAATTGTTCCATCGCGTCGTGTTTTGCACGCGTAATCGGTGGAGGCAAGACGCCCGCGGCGGCCCAGGATGAGGATCGCTGGCTCCGTTGACAGTTAATCACGCGCACGCGGACGCCCAGTTGGGCGAGCTCATACGCTGTGGAGAGACCGATCATCCCTCCACCAATGATTAGGCAATCAAGCATTGGGTCTTGCCGTCCAGGAAATCACATCCGAAGTTGCGGAGCATACTGTCCGCGGTGATTCTAGCCGCGGTCGGTCACGAGCAGAAGGACGTGCCGATCAGCTTTCTCTCCGCCGCGGACCTGGAAAGAATGCGTTGGTTCGCTTGATATATTCCCGATAGTCCGGACGACGATCTGCAATCGTCTGCTCGAGCAAGCGAACTCCCGATACGCGTAGCAGCAAGAAACTCATGAAGGCCGGGCTGGCGATCGTCCAGCCCGCACCGGCGGACAAGGCGACGAAATAAAATCCCCACCAGACGCAAAAATCTCCAAAGTAATTGGGATGTCGGGTGAATCGCCACAGTCCTCGATCCATGACTTTGCCAGAATTCTCTGGTTTTGACTTGAAACTCGCCAGCTGAAAGTCGCCGGCCGTCTCGAAAATCATGCCGAGTAGCCAAATGCCCACCCCCGTCAAATCCAACCCACTCAGTGGCTTGTCGGCCGCTTGACCGATCACGAATTGAACGGGCAGTGAGACAAACCACAAGATGACGGCTTGCAGCCAGAACACCTTCAACAAACTGACGATCCAAAAGCGATCTCCGTGGTAATCTCTCATGGCCACGTAGCGGTAATCCTCTCCCTTACCGCGATTCCGCCAAGTGAGATAGCCCGAAAGTCGCAATCCCCAGAGCGACACAAGCAGCAGTAGGAGTTGGCTTCGATCGACGCTGGCCGACGATTGCCAGAAGGTGACCCAGGCCACAATCACGAACCCGATCCCCCAGCAGGGGTCGACAATGCTCGAATCACGTCGGATGATGCTGACGACCCATAAGGTTGCCGAGAGCATCAGCAGGACGAACAGATTCATACAGACGATTGTGATCACGACGGCTGCTCCGGAGAAGAAATTTTGATCGGTATCCGAGGATTGATACGGTAGGAGGATTGTAGTCTTCGGCGGGCAGACGGCGAGCGGCTACTTCGAATTGGATCACGCGAGCGGGTGATTTGCTGGCAGGTTGACTTCTGTTTTGTCTGCAATTGAGATCGGGAACGCTCCGGGCCGGGTGCGGTCGGCTTGGAGATATGATTCTTAGGCGATAATCTCGTGTGCCACGCGGCCGTACACGTCAGTAAGCCGGAAATCACGCCCTGAGTAGCGATAGGTCAGCTGTTTGTGATCGATGCCCATCAGATGCAGAATCGTGGCGTGAAGATCATGGACATGCATGCGATCTTCAATTGCATGCATTCCAAATTCGTCGGTGGCACCATAGGTGAATCCCGACTTGACGCCTCCGCCAGCTAGGAACATGGAGAATCCTGTGTGGTGATGATCTCGACCCACCTTTGATTTGTCACTCGGTTGTGCGTAGGGCGTGCGTCCAAATTCTCCTCCCCAGATGACTAAAGTGTCGTCTAGGAGACCACGCTGTTTGAGGTCTTGGATCAGTGCAGCGGAAGCTTGGTCGCTGTCGGCACAGAGTTTTTGATGCCTGTCGTTATTGTTTTGATGCGTATCCCAGGGTTGCTTGTTTTTTCGATCCACATAGTAAACCTGTACGAATCGGACGCCACGTTCGATCAACCGTCTGGCCAGCAGGCAGCTTCTTCCGAATGGTGTTTTGCCGTATTGAACTCGGACCTGCGCGGTTTCCTTGGTCACGTCGAAGGCTTCAGCGGCCTCGGTTTGCATGCGGAATGCCATTTCCATCGATCGTATTTGTGCCTCCAGTCGCTTGTCGTTTTCTCGTTCGCGTTGGTGGATTCGATTGATTGCCGCGATCAGGTCAAGTTGGCGTCGTTGTTGTATTGGCAACATTTCTGGATGACGAAGATTCGCAATCAGTTTGTCGACCTCCAGATGATTTGTGTCAACGGAGGTTCCTTGATGCTGTCCCGGCAGAAATCCGTTCGACCAAAGTTGTGGACCAACCACCGGTCGACCTGGGCACAGAACGACAAACGATGGCAGATTTTGATTCTCGGTCCCCAGTCCGTAGGAAGCCCAGGATCCAAGCGATGGGCGCACGGGCTGTTGATGCCCAGAGCTCATCATGAGCAGGCCCGGTTCGTGATTGGGGATGTCGGTATGCATACCTCTTAACACGCACAAATCGTCGGCGCACTTCGCCAAGTGGGGCAGAAGTTCGCTGATGTTGACGCCGTTTTTTCCGTATTGACGAAATCGAAAGGGGGATGGCATGTAACCCGCTTTTGCAGCTTTAAAGAGATCGCCTTGGGGTTTTTCGCCCTCGTACTGAGCGAGTGCGGGCTTTGGATCAAACGTGTCCACGTGCGATGGTGCGCCATTCATAAACAGAAAGATGACGCGTTTTGCTTTCGGCGGAAAATGCACGATCGGTGTCGCTGCTGTAACTTGTCCCGTCTGGGCTACGGCTGGCAGATCGCTGGCTGGCAAAGCGCTAGCCAAGCCCAACATGCCAAAGCCGGCTGCCGAACGGGATAGTAATTCACGGCGCGAGAATCCGTGATCGACGTGAGCCGTTTGTTGCAACTCTGGGTGGCGTAAGTTGACAGGCATAATTCAATCCAAAAACAGCATTTCATTCGAGGCGATCAGAGCTTGCGTATATTGAATCCAAGCCTGCTGGGAATCCGAGTGGGTATGCTCAAGAAATTGCCGAGCAAGTTCTCGTTCTTCGGCATTAGGAAGGCGGCTAAAAAGTTGGAGATAAATTGCACCGACACGTTCCTTCGGGTCGCTCGATGAATTGGTGATTCGTGCGGCGATCCGTTCTGAATGTCGCAAGACGAACGGGTGGTTCATGACAAATAGTTTTTGGATCGGAGTCGTTGTTTCTAATCGTGCTGCTGAGTGAACGTTGGCGTCCGGGAAATCGAATAAAGCCAACAGCGGGTCCAGTTGGAAGCGGCTGACGCGGGCATATATGGTGCGCCGCGAAATGTCCGGATCTTGGGGGGCGATCGATGGGCCACCGATTTGCGATCCCAACATTTGTGATGCGGACAAGAGACTGTCTCGCCAAGCTTCGATTTCCAATCGACGCCGATTCATGCGACTCAGCCATTGATTAGTAGGATCTTTCGAGAATTTGGCTTGTGACGAAAGGCTCGATTGCCGATAGGTCGAGGAACTGACAATTTCCCGGATAAGCCACTTGAGTGACCAATCGTTTTCCATAAATCGCACAGAAAGATCATCGAGCAATGTTGGGTGAGAGGGGCGGTCGCCCAGTTGGCCGAAGTTGCTGGGAGTGTCGACGAGAGGACGTCCAATCAATTGACCCCAAATTCGGTTTACCAGAACTCTTGCCGTTAAGGGATTGTCCTTACTTGCAATCACGTTTGCCAATTCGATTCGGCCGCTACCGCTTGTGAATTCGTGTCGGTTCTCAGCACTGAGGATCTGCAAATAACCACGCGGTACCATCGGGCCTTTGTTGTTGACGTCACCGCGAAGAAATACATGCAGGTTCGTCGGTTGACCTTCACGCACGATGTGCATTGAGTTGCCAGTGCCTTTTTTCTTTTTCGGGGCATTTTCGGGAGACGCTTTCAGTTCCAGAGCATGATTGAACATCTCCGTACTGGCGAACACGCCGGCCAACGCGTAATAGTCCTCTGATTGAATGGGGTCGAATTTGTGATCATGGCAACGAGCACAGGCAACCGTAAGGCCCAACAAGCCTCGAGATACTGTATCGACACGGTCCTCCCACTCTTCGGCTTTGACCTGAAGTCGCTTACGATCGTAATATTTCGGCCCCAGGCCAATGAAGCCCAACGCGACAAGGTCGGCTGGGTTCGCTGTTTCGATCAAATCGGCAGCCAGTTGAAGCTTCACGAAGTCGTCGTAGGGTACGTCTTCATTCAGTGCTTGAATCAGCCAATCCCGATAGAGATGAGCATTCGGGTAGAACAATGACTTGTTGTTGCCGACGATGTGAGCTTGGTCTTCGGCAAACCTCGCAAGGTCGAGCCAGACACGTCCCCAGCGTTCGCCAAATCGAGGAGATGCCAACAATTGGTCCAAGGCTCGATGCAGTTGCTGATCAGACTCAGGGACACTGAATTGTTCCAGCCAATCTTGGGTGGGCGGAAGACCAGTCAGGTCAAAACTCAAACGCCGTAGTAAGACTCGCATGGCAGCTGGCGGATTGGGAGTCAGGCCAATCGTCTCAAGTTGTCGGACCACAAAAAAATCGTGCTTGCGACGAGGCCAGCTCGAATTATCGACGGAGGGTAGGGGGGATCGTTTGGGTTTTTGGAATGCCCAGAAGTCGCGTGCTTGGTCCCAGTCGATTTCGGATCGCACCGGAGCTGCCGAATCGTTTTTGCGCGGGTCGGCTGCGCCCGACTTAATCCAGTGCTCGAAATCGGCAATCATGGCGGCCGGTAACTTGCCGTTGGGGGGCATTTCCAGATCGTCATAGCGAATGGCCCGCCAAAGTAAACTTGCCGCCGGATCACCTGGTACCACGGCTGGTCCTGATTCGCCACCGCGTAATAAAGATTCTCGCGAGTCGAGCAATAGATTCGCGTGTAACTCGTCGGCAACTGCCGAATGGCAGTCGTAACAATGTTCAATGAGTGCTGGACGAATCTTTCGCTCAAAAAAGTCAATTGCCTCACTGGAAAATTCGTCGCCGATTACCAACGTCGGAAGAGCAAACTGGTAGCAGAACAACAATGCCGTCATGACGAAGCGGAGCATGGTCAATCCAAGGTAGTCGGAGGTAGGAGTCGATGGGTGGGTGGGGCAAAGGGTAAAACCGAATAAGGTCTCCTCGGGTTGCTATCAGTGTAGCTGAAATGGAGCCGTTATCCAACTTCTTGCGCCGTAACGTTTTTGCTGGCATCCTCCTGTTGAAGTTCCCGTTTAGAGGGCCTGCTTTTGGGATTTGGAGTGACGGTCAAAAGAGCTGCATGGATCGTGTAAGAATTGTTGGTCGTGGGGAACAGGGGGAGCAGCCATCTGTTGTTGCCATCAACAGAATGGGTCACGACACTGGAGCGAGTCAAGCAGTGTGCGCGCGTGCAGTGAGGAGGTGCAGTGAGGAGGTGCAGTGAGGAGGTGCAGTGAGGAGGTGCAGTGAGGAGGTGCAGTGAGGAGGTGCAGTGAGGAGGTGCAGTGAGGAGGTGCAGTGAGGAGG